>CAVHIG010000033.1:0-21408 GCA_963636105.1 Anaerovoracaceae bacterium | reverse complement strand
AGCCTGAGCTTCGCGGCAGGGGATACGGCGAGGAGTCCATGAGGCTATTGCTGGATTATGCTTTTACCGGCCTGCATATGGAGCGGGTTACGATAGATCATTTTACGGGAAATAAGAAGGCAGCGGCGCTTTATCAAAAGCTCGGCTTTCAGTACGAGGGTGTTGCGCGCAACAGCTGCAAAAAGAATGGCAAATATTATGATTTGCATTTGATGTCCATGCTCAGGACGGAATATTTCAAATATTTACATGACTGAAATTATGTAAACCAAAACCGGAAGCCACTCCTTCCGGTTTTTTTTAATGCCTATATACATATATAAAATTTGAAATGCTGCAAAGCTTGTATTTTTGCGACGAGAGCAGCATTTTACATATTATACCATGAGAATGTGCTTGAAAAAATATTCATGTGTGCTATAATTGAAAAGCGATGCTGACAAAGCTTCTTATACCATATCTTGTATAGTAGAGCTTGCTATACAGCAAAATACCACAATTTGTAATGGTATCAAGAATTGCAAATATATTGAAATTTTGTAACCTGACCTTAGGGTCGTTGTTTGATTTTTCAGATTTTAGGAGGACAGAAGATGACAGAAATCAAGACGATAATTAAAAGAGACGGCAGACAGGTGCCATACAATATTGACAAAATTGTAGACGCTATTTTCAAAGCCGCAAAACAGCTCGGAGGACATGACAAGGATACGGCGAGATTTCTGGCAAGACAGGTAGAAGCTTATCTTTTAGAGGTGGCTCATACCGATACTCCTACTGTAGAACAGATTCAGGACGCTGTTGAAAAGGTTTTGATCGAAAACGGTCATGCGAGGACAGCAAAGGAATTTATACTCTATCGCGCAGAGCGTACCCGTGTGCGTGAGATGAACACGCGGCTCATGAAGATTTATGAGGATCTCACATTCAAAGACGCAAAGGATAATGATGTAAAGCGTGAAAACGCAAATATAGATGGCGATACAGCCATGGGCACAATGCTGAAGTATGGTTCTGAGGGTGCAAAGCAATTCAATGAAATGTTTGTACTCAAGCCTGAGCATGCAAAGGCACATAGAGAGGGAGATATACATATACATGATCTTGATTTTCTGACTTTGACCATGACCTGCTGTCAGATAGACCTTGTGAAGCTTCTGAAGGGTGGTTTTTCCACAGGGCATGGACATCTCAGAGAGCCAAATGACATACAGAGCTATACAGCGCTTGCAGCTATAGCTATACAGTCAAACCAAAATGACCAGCACGGCGGACAGTCCGTGCCGAATTTTGACTACTCCATGGCTCCCGGTGTAAAAAAGACATACAAAAAGCTTTACTGGACAAACCTTGGCAAGATGCTCGACTTTGATTGTGACCTGGATGATGCTGTGGAGCTTTGCAAAAGCATAGAAAAGAAAATAGAAGAAGAGCACGGTGTGGCTCCTTGCATGGCATGGGATAACGACTATGCCGCATATGAGCTTGAAGAGCTTGAAAAATATGTAAGCAGAGAAGAAGCAGAAAAAGTGCAGAGAAGGGCGAGAAAGTATGCTGATAAGGAGATAAGACGTTCGACTTATCAGGCGATGGAGGCCTTTATCCATAATCTCAATACTATGCATTCAAGAGCGGGAGCGCAGATTCCGTTTTCTTCCATAAATTATGGTACGGATACATCTCCTGAGGGCAGACTGGTCATAGAAAGCGTGCTCCTCGCGCAGGAAGCAGGCCTCGGAAATGGCGAGACTCCGATATTTCCGATTCATATCTTCAAGGTAAAGGAAGGAGTATCTTATAATCCGGGAGATCCAAACTACGACCTTTTCAAGCTCGCGTGCAGGGTATCGGCAAAGAGGCTCTTCCCGAACTTCTCATTCATCGATGCTCCATATAATTTGCAATATTATAAAGAAGGGGATTACGATACGGAAGTCGCATATATGGGCTGCCGTACAAGGGTAATCGGAAATGTCTATGACCCTTCGAGGGAAGTAGTGGGAGGCAGAGGAAATCTTTCATTTACATCTGTAAATCTGCCACGCCTTGCCATCAAGGCAAACGGAAATATAGACTTTTTCTTTGAAGAGCTTGAGAGAATGTGCGATCTGGTCATAAATCAGCTCTATGAGAGATTCAAGATCCAGGCCGCAAAGAAGGTGAAAAACTTCCCGTTCCTCATGGGGCAGGGCATTTGGATAGATTCCGACAAGCTCGGATATGATGATACTGTAGAAGAGGTCATAAAACACGGAACCCTTTCTATGGGCTTTATCGGACTTGCGGAGACGCTCAAATGCCTCACGGGAAAGCATCATGGAGAATCCAAAGAAGCTCAGACGCTCGGTCTTGAAATAATAGGCTTTATGAGAAAGAAAATGGATGAGGCGAGCCAAAAGACCGGCATGAATTACAGCCTTTTGGCTACTCCTGCGGAAGGACTTTCGGGTAGATTTGTGCGTATAGACAAGGTAAAGTATGGCATTATTGAAGGTGTTACTGACAGGGATTATTATACAAATTCCTTCCATGTGCCTGTATATTACAATATAAGCGCATTTGATAAGATCAGGATAGAGGCGCCGTATCATGCGCTTACAAACGCGGGTCACATCTCATATGTGGAGCTTGACGGAGATCCGCTCAAGAACCTGGATGCCTTCGAAAGCGTGGTACGCTGCATGCATGACGCGGGCATAGGCTATGGCTCGATAAATCACCCGGTAGACAGAGATCCTTGCTGCGGTTATACAGGAATCATCGACAACGAATGCCCGCAATGTGGCAGAAAGGAATTCGATGATAATGAAGGCTTTGAAAGAATAAGAAGAATCCAAGCCTAAGAAGCTTGAGATATGAAGGTGCTATAAATGAATGATGATAAAAAGCCCGTAATGCTGCGGCTTGCGGGTGTAATAAGAGAGTCCATAGTGGACGGGCCGGGCATTAGATTTACCGTTTTTTGCCAAGGCTGTCCGCATGGCTGCCCGGGCTGTCATAATGAGGCGACTCATGATTTTTCGGGAGGCTATGACTGTGATATAGAAAGGATTGTGACAGAGGTGGATAAGAATCCGCTTCTTTCCGGCGTCACATTCAGTGGAGGCGAGCCGTTTTGCCAGCCTGAGGCTTTTCTTGCGCTTGCAAGGGAGCTCAGAAAAAGGCCGAAGCTGAATCTCATAGCATACTCAGGATATACCTATGAAGAGCTGACTGAGCTTGGAAAGGAAAACCCTGCAGTTTCCGCACTCCTTGAAAATCTCGACTATTTGGTGGACGGAAGATTTATAATGGCGCAGAGAGATCTGACGCTGGAATTTCGTGGAAGCAAGAATCAGCGCTTCATAGACCTTGCGGCTACACGGGAGGCAGGCAGGGTTATAGAAAAATTTTAAAAAAAATCCGGGAAAGTCGGCAAAAAAAGCTTGCCTTTATATAGGCAGGTGTGATAAAATAGTTGCTGTGATTGAAGCGACTTTATCCTTGAGGAGTTGAGCCCTCTCGGAAAAAGCGTTTTTTTACGGAAAATACGCGAAAAGCTTAAGATAGTAAGGAGGTGCGGTAGATGTCAAGAAAGTGTGAAATTTGCGGTAAAGGTCAGGTTTCCGGAAACAATGTATCCCATTCAAACAGACACACAAGAAGAAAGTGGAATGCCAATATTCAGACTGTAAGAGTTCAGGAAGAGAACGGCGCAGTAAGAAAGGCTAATGTTTGCACAAGATGCTTAAGATCCGGACTGGTAAACCGTGCCCAGTAAATAAATAAAAACCCTTGGGACCTGCTTCGGCGGGTCTTTTTTTCATGCGCTGCAAGGCGGTAAAAACAAGATTTTTATTGTAGAATGGCGCTTCTTTTGGTATACTATGATACGGGAAAAGTGAGGAAAATCTATGCTAAGCATTGAAAAATCAGAACATGGAGATATAAGAATCGCAACGTCCATCGTAGGAAAAATTATCCTGGCCGAGGTCGCAAAATACGACGGCAAGGTGATAGTGACAAATCGCAAGGGCAAGCTTCCAAGCCGTTTTCACCAGCTTGGCGGCGCGGATGACATGGACAATATAGAAATAACGATGGATGAAAAAGGCCTTTCTATAAGACTTTATGTGCTTCTGCGCTTTGGCACCAGCATCAGCGCCACAAAAAGTGAGCTCATAATGTCCATTACAGACAGCTTGAGGCGTCTTGTGGGTATAGAGCCCAGCAGCGTAGTCGTGATAGTCGCCGGCATGAGTCTTGGAAAAAGCAAGCCGAAGATGGATATAGAAATCAAAGAATAGCTTCTTTTGCGCGGCTTTTTTCGATGCTGCGGCATAAAATTTATATAGACAGGAGAAGACGGCTAGATATGAAACCGACAGACAGCGTAAGCACTATAAAGGGAATAGGTGTGAGCAAGGCCAAGCTGCTGCAAAAGCTTGGTATCGAGACTGTCGGCGATTTTCTGACATTTTATCCCAGAGAATACCAAGACAAACGAAATATTGAAAAAATAGCAAATGCTCCTACGGGCACGCTCCTGCTAATACGTGCGCGCGTAGCTCTCATAGTCAAAGAGCGCTATATGAACGGAAGCAAGCAGCGTCTGCGCCTTTTGGTAGAAGATGAAAGCGGCAGTCTTGAGATCGTATTTTTCAACGCGCGTTACCTTGTAAATTATTTCAAGCAAGGGGCCTATTACGACTTTTATGGCAAGATTTCGGTGAGCTATGGCAAGCGCAGTATGCTTCATCCGGAGTTTTCCGAGGCGGAAACGGCGGAGGCCGGGAGCATTGTCCCGATCTATCCTCTCACGGCAGGTATAGGGCAGCTGCAGATGAAAAGATGGCAGAGAATGGCAAGCGCGGCGATAGATGAGATGGAGGAGTGCCTTTCAGAGGAAATTATCTCTTCTATGAATCTATGCAGCCGTGCTTATGCTCTTAAAAATATACACTTTCCGGAGGATGTGAGAAAACTCAAGGAAGCAAGATATAGGCTCATTTTCGAGGAGCTTTTCTTTTTGCAGACAGGTCTTATGTCCATAAAAAGCAGATTGGGAGACAAAAAGAAAGCCATCGCTTTTGACAGAAACGTGGATATCGCGGAATTCTCGGGCAGTTTCCGCTATAAGCTCACGGGCGCGCAGGAGAGAGTCATAAGTGAGATTATGGCAGATATGGAAGATAGCAGGCAAATGAACAGGCTTGTGCAAGGCGATGTGGGCTCGGGAAAGACAGCGGTTGCGGAGGTGGCTCTGTATAAGGCTGTGAAGAGCGGCTATCAGGGGGCTATGATGGCTCCGACTGAAATTTTGGCAAGGCAGCACTATAAAAGCTTTTGCGAGGATTTTCAAGGCTTTGGGATAAGGATAGGCTTTGTGTCGGGAGGAATGGGACTCTCTGAGAGAAAAAAGACCTTGGAGGCCTTGAAAAAAGGCGAAATTGATATACTTGTAGGCACTCATGCGGTCATATCGGATGGAGTGGAATTTAAGAGGCTCGGACTTGTCATTACGGATGAGCAGCATCGTTTTGGTGTAAATCAAAGGGCGCTTTTGAGTGCAAAGGGTGAAAATCCGGATGTGCTTGTCATGACGGCGACGCCTATACCGAGGACGCTTGCTGTTGTGCTTTACGGAGATCTTGATATCTCCGCGATTGACGAGCTTCCGCCTGGCAGACAGAAGATAATTACAAAGTCTGTAAATGAAAAGGGCCGAGCGGCGGCTTATGAATTTTTGCGCGGTGAGATTGTAAAGGGGCGGCAGGGCTACATTGTGGCGCCGCTTATAGAGGATTCTGAGAGTATAGAAGCGCGCTCTGCGGAAAGCTTGTTTTCAGAGATTTCTAAGCGTTTTTCAGGCTGCAAGGTCGCGCTGCTTCATGGCGCGATGGGGAAGAGCGAAAAAGACGAGATTATGCAAAGCTTTTATCGCGGAGAAACTGATATTTTGGTGTCGACTGTCGTGATAGAGGTCGGGATAAATGTGCCTAATGCTACTGTTATGCTTATTGAAAATGCCGAGCGCTTCGGACTTGCGCAGCTTCATCAGCTGAGAGGCAGAGTGGGCAGAGGAGAACATCAATCCTATTGCATACTTGTGACTGAGGGCTCTTCGAAGGTGGCGCGTGAGCGGGCAAAGATAATGGCGGAGACAGACAGCGGCTTTGTGATTGCGGAGAAGGATCTTGAGCTTAGAGGGCCGGGAGAATTTTTCGGAACAAAGCAGCACGGAATACCGAGCCTGAAGCTTGCGGATTTGACCAGGCATACAGTCGTGCTGCAGGAGGCAAACAGGCAGGCGAGGAAGCTCCTGCTTGAGGATCCGCACCTTGAAAAGCCGGAAAATGCTTGTATAAAACGGAGGCTTTTGCAGGATTTCAGTGAAGTGAATATTTGACAGAATACGGAGCAAATATCTGAAAGAATATAGAAAATAAATTTTTTAATATTTTATATAAAAGATAATGTAGAAAAGAGGTAAGGAAAATGATAAAGGTAGACATTTTTTCGGGATTCTTGGGAGCAGGCAAGACGACGCTTATCAAAAAGCTGGTAAAAGAGGCCTATAAAGGTGAGCAGGTAGTTCTGATAGAAAACGAATTCGGAGAAATAGGTATAGACGGCGGATTTTTGAAGGATTCGGGCATTGAGATAAATGAGATGAATTCCGGCTGCATTTGCTGCAGTCTTGTAGGAGATTTCAGCAAGGCTCTCGAAAAGGTAGTCGAGGAATTTAAGCCTGACCGTATATTGATAGAGCCGTCCGGAGTGGGCAAGCTCAGCGATATTATACAGGCGGTGGAGAATCTGGATCTGCCCGACATTGCCCTGAACGGATTTACAACTATTGTAGATGCAAAGAAAGTAAGAATATATATGAAGAACTTCGGTGAGTTCTTCAATAACCAAATAGAGCATGCTTCTTCCATCATTTTCAGCCATACAAAGGGACTTTCTGAGGAGAAGCTTTCGCAGGCTGTTGCTATGGTAAAGGAGCATAATCCGCATGCGACCCTTATTACGACAGATTGGGATGCGCTTGACGGAAAGCAGATTTTGGCTGCTATGGAAAAGAAGGATACTATCGAGGAGGCTTTGCATCATTTGGAGGAAGAGCACCATCACCACGAAGAGCATCATCACCACGGGGAAGAACATGGACATTGCCACCATCACGAGCATGAGCATGACGAAGAGCATGAGTGCTGCGGGCACCACCACCATGAGCACGAGGAAGAGCATGAGTGCTGCGGGCACCACCACCATGAGCACGGAGAAGAGCACGAGCACCACCACGATCACGAGGGACATTGCTGCTGCGGTCATGACCACGGACATGAGGGACATCACCACGCGGATGAGGTATTTGACAGCATAGGAATAGAGACACCTAAGAAATATACGATGGACAAAATCGAGCACATCCTGGAGGAGCTTGAGGATGAGCATACCTACGGCTATGTTTTGAGAGCAAAGGGCATAGTAGAGGCAGAAGACGGATCATGGATTCACTTTGACTACGTACCGGGAGAGCCTGATATCAGGACGGGCAGCGCGGAGATTACAGGAAGATTCTGCGTAATAGGCGCAGAGCTTGCAGAGGATAAGATAAGAGAGCTTTTTGAGGCATAATATCGTTAGCACTGCATTTTACATAAAAGGAGACCGAAATGGCACTGACAAGAGAAATACCGGTATATCTCTTCACCGGATTTTTGGACGCCGGAAAGACGACGTTTATACAGGAGACTCTCGAGGATCCGAGGTTTAATGACGGACAAAAGACCTTGATTTTGCTTTGCGAGGAGGGCGAGGTGGAATATGATCTCTCAAGATTTCCTACAAAAAATTGCGTCCTTGTGACACTTGAGGACGAGGCGGATTTGAACGAGAGCTATCTTGCAAAGCTTGAGAGAAAGGAAGAGTTTGCAAAGGTTGTCGTAGAATATAACGGCATGTGGGCGATGAATAAGCTCTTTGAGGCTATGCCGCCAAACTGGATAATTTACCAGGAAATGTGTTTTATGGACGCGCGTACCATACTCACCTTCAATGCGAATATGAGAAATCTGGTATTTGATAAGCTGCAAACTGCCGAATCCGTGATATTCAACCACTTTACACACGTGATGGATAAGATGTCATATCATAAGCTGGTACGGACTGTAAATCGCAGGAATAATATAATCTACGAATACGGGCCAAATGATGTGGAGCTTGACAATATCGAGGATCCGCTGCCCTTCGACATAAACGCGCCGATTATTGAAATCGAGGATAAGGATTATGCCATTTGGTATGCGGATATGACGGAGAATGAGTCCAAATATTACGACAAAACTATACATGTAAGGGGGCGCAGTCTGCTTGGCGGCGGACTCAAAGACGGAGAATTTGTGCTGGGGCGTCACATAATGGCTTGCTGTGCGGAGGATGTGCAATTTGGCGGCCTTGTGGCAAAGTATAAGGATGCGCAGAAGCTAAAGCACGGCGGCTGGGTAGATATGACCGCGACCATAAGAAATGAGTACAACGCCATGTACAAGAGCAAAGGCCCGGTATATCACGTCATAAGCGTCACCCAAATCCCTCCTATCGAAAACGAAGTCGCGACTTTCTATTGATCGCTTATTTCCTTGCGGAAACGGCGCAGCTTCTCCGCCGATGCGGGAAAACCCGGATGAGCCGGGGCGCTTTCGCAGTTTCCGCGATGGACAAACGAAAAGGTGGATATCAATGTGCTCGAAACTCTTATGATGCGCAGCGATTTGTTTCATTTTGACAAGAAGCATTTTTACATTTTTGCCAAGAGCGGTTTTACTCAAATTTAAGATTTGCTTTTTAAGCCCGGGGCTGTAAAAAGCTTTCATTTTGTGTTACAATGTATCGGTACGAGAATTTTCGGCAGATGAGATTTTCGTATCGAGCATTGTATTTTTTTTGCGGTTTATCGCAAATTTTAGCGAAAGGAGTAGCGCAATATTTCACAACCTTAGTTATTGCACAATTATTGGGAAAAATGAGAGAAAAAATTAAAAAATCACTTGCACTCGGACTTGTGATCATTATGGTCATGAGCCTCTTCACGGGCTTCACCTATGTAAATGGCTTCGGAAATGTATATTTCCAGTCGGAAAAGGAGATCTTTGACGGCGTCACCTACAGCGAGATAATAGGCAGTCATCCGAGCAACGGCATTGAGCACGCATACACTGTGACGGCAGACCTATCCGAAAGCTCGCTTTCGCCTCTTGTATTCACAGGCGAGGTAAAGAGCGAATCCACAGTGGGCAGCATGGTAAGCTATGCAGAGAATCAGGGTTATAAGGTAGTAGCTGCCATAAATGGAGATATTTATGACATGTCGAGCGGCACACCGAAAAACCCCGTGATTCACGAATACAATCTTGTGACATCGGGATATGCCGCAGACAGAGTGATCGCCTTTGACGCGGATGGCGCAGCCTCCATGAAGAGCGCGTCTCTTACTTACAAAATGGAGGGCACGGCATGCTATACCACTACGGTGACTGAAGAAATCACTCCGCCGGGGACTGAAGACGATAGCGAGTCTCTTGAGGAAGATAAGGCAGTTTCCGCGGAAACTGCGGAGGCAGGCGAGGACGCGGGGGCAAGTGAAACCGCAGAGGCGCTTGATGACAGCACAGAACCGGAAGTACAGACACGCACATATGAGATCACCGAAGAAAAGCCTTGGTCTGCAAACGCCGGATATTTCAATGTAATACAGGGAAGCTCGCAGGAGATTAGCATATACAACAGGCACTTTGCCTCAAGCACGGGTACAAAGGGAAACCGTGTAGAGGTAGTCATAGATTGCAGTGACTACGGCAGCATGCAGCTTCAGGTGAATAAGACCACGAAGGGCATTGTAAAATCAGTAAATACAAGCACGCACAATACAGCAATAGGAAGTCAGCAAATAGTGCTGTCAGTAGCGGAGACATCCCCGCTTGCGTCTAGCCTCGCGGCTCTGAAGGTAGGCAGCGAATTCTCCATATCTGTCGAGGATCAGGACAATTGCGGACTTGAAAATGCAAAGGAAGCTGTAGGTCTGTATTATTCTATCGTAGAGGACGGGAAAGTTGTGACAAGCGGCACAAATACAAATCCGCGCACAGTACTCGGAATAAAAGATGACGGCTCCCTTGTCCTGTATGTGGTAGACGGACGCCAGAGCAGTATTTCAAAGGGTCTTGGCCTTATAGACACGGCAAAGCACATGATTGACCTCGGCTGCACATATGCCTTCAACCTTGACGGCGGCGGCTCAAGCACGATATATGCAAGAATGGCGGGAGTCGACAAATCGGCGGTTTTGAAAAATTCGCCTTCGGGAGGCAGCCAGAGAAAGGTTGCAAATTGTATAATTCTGGCATATACAGATACTGCTTCGTCCTCGGCCGCACAGCTTAATCTCTATCCGGCACTTTCACTTGTAATGCCGGGAGCAACAGCGCAGATTACGACCTATGCTTCAAACAGCCTCTATGAAAAGGCCAGCGTGCCTTCAAATATAAGCTATGACGCTACACTTGGCAGCATAAGCGCAAGCGGACTCTTTACGGCGGGTGATACCGCGGGAACGGCGGAGATTACCGCGCGTGCCGGAAATGTGAGCGGCAGCACGCAGGTCAAGATCGTGGATGATTTTACCATAAATCCTTCTGTCTCAAAGCTTACGCTTGAGGCTGGTCAAAGCACCGATATAAATATCACGGCAAAATATGGCACAATAAAAGTGGCTTCAAACGATAATCTCTTCGCCTGGAGCTGCGACGAAAACATAGGCACAATCGACGCAAATGGAAAATTCACCGCCGTTTCCACTGCATATACAAACCTCAGCGGAAATATATATGTCTCATACAAGGACAAAAAGGTGAGCATACCGGTGACTATAGGCGCCACAATCGTGGATTTTGACGATACAAAGGACCATTGGGCAAGGACCTACATAGGCTCTCTTGCGGGACGCGGCATTGTGGACGGAATGGGAAATAATCTTTTTGAACCTGAAGGCACTCTTACTCGAGCACAATTTCTTGCAATGTTGGCAAAATCCTTGTATAATATTGATGTTGCGGCTGCAAAACCGGCAGGATTTTCTGACGTGGGAGAGAGCGACTGGTACTATGGATATGTAAATTGGGGCTTTGAAAATGGCATCGTAAACGGTGTGAGCGAGGAAAGCTTTGCGCCTGACAGCAAAATCACGCGTGAGCAGATGGCTGTGATGCTTTGCAATTTCGCAAATTATCTGGGACTCGCGATTCCTCAAACTGCGAGTGAGGCACAATTTACGGACAGCGAGGCTATTTCGAGCTGGTCTACTGATTATGTGCGCACTGTAGTCGGCGGCGGGATTATGAATGGTATGTCTGACGGCAGCTTTTCTCCACAGAGTACGGCTACGAGGGCTCAGGCGGCAAAGGTAATATATATTTTTTCAAATATCAAGGATGGGATACAGTAAATGGTAAAAATTCGAAAATTAAATTGCGGAATAAGAGTGGCGATGGAAGAGATTCCTTATGTGCAATCGGCTGCAATCGGCATTTTGACAAGGACCGGCTCGGTAAATGAGATAAAGAAAATCGAGGGAATTTCTCATTTGATAGAGCATATGATGTTTAAGGGCACTGAGAAAAGGTCTGCAAAGCAGATTGCAGAGGATGTGGATAAGATCGGTGGTCAGATGAATGCTTTTACCGGTAAGGAAGCTACCTGCTATTATATAAAGACGCTGGCGGCGAATGTGGATAGAGCCTTGGAAATTTTGCTCGATATGTTTTTAAATTCCACATTTGACAAAAAAGAGCTTTCTAAGGAGAAGAAGGTTATCTGCGAGGAGATGAAGATGATAGAGGATTCTCCTGAGGATATGGTGCATGATATGATCTGCGAGCAGATTTTTAAGGGTCTGCCGCTCGGGCGCTCAATAATAGGTACGCCTACCTCGCTTAGAGGCATATCAAGGGACACAATTTTCGATTATATAAAAAAGCAATATACCTTGGACAGCATAGTGATTGCAATTTCAGGAAGGTTTGATGAGGAGCATATTTGTGAGGTTTTGGAGGGAAGGCTTTCTTCGCTCGAAAAGACAAAGCCTTGCGCGGAAGCGGGCGAGCTACCCTATAAGCCTTCTTACAGAGTGAAGGTAAAGGACATAGAGCAGGCTCATATATGCTTGGGCACGCGCGGACTTGCTCTTGAAGATGACAGATATTATGCGCTGGCGCTTTTGAGCAACATTTTCGGCGGAAGCATGAGTTCGAGACTTTTCCAAAATATACGTGAGGAAAAGGGTCTCGCATATTCTGTATACTCTATGTATAGCTCCTTTAGCGATGCCGGGTATTTCAACATCTATGCAGGTACAAGTCACGAGACGATAGGCGAGGCGATAGATGGTATAAAGGAAGAGCTGAAAGCCTTGGAAGAGAAGGGTGTGAGCGCTGAGGAGCTTGCGACGGCAAAGGAGCAGCTGAAGAGCAGCTATATATTCGGTCAGGAAAATGTAGCCGGCAGAATGTTTCAGATAGGTAAAAACGCGGTACTTCTAAACAAGGTATATACACCGGAGGAGGTGCTTTCGGGCATAGACGCGGTGACTCTTTCCGATATACAGGATATGGCTCAAAACCTGTGTGATGTAAGAAATTACTGCGGAGCCGCAGTTACAAATAAAAAGATAAATTTGAAATCGATGATATGGAAGTAAAGATTATAAGCAAAAGCGGGCAGCTTCCGTCTTATGAGACAGACGGTTCTGCAGGAATGGATATAAGAGCATATTTCGAAGACGGCACTGGCATGAGCCTTCTGCCGGGAGAAAGGGCTCTTGTACCTACAGGGATTTTTATAGAGCTTCCCCTAGGATACGAAGCACAGATAAGGGGCAGAAGCGGTCTTGCGATAAAGCATGGCATAGGCCTTGTAAACGGCGTAGGCACAATAGATTCCGATTATAGGGGCGAGATAAAGGTAATCCTTGTAAATTGGGGTGACAGACCCTTCGAAATAAATAATGGCGACAGAATCGCGCAGATGGTGATTTCCAAATACGAGAGAATAAGCTGGTCTGAGGCTGCGCTGCTTTCGGATACGAAGCGCGGCAGCGGTGGTTTTGGACATACCGGAAAATAACAACGGTATCATTTAAAAAGAAAAGGAGTATAGCAAGATGATAGGTTCAAAAAAGTCCGAAAGTGTATTTTTCGACCTTTTTAAGGAAGCTTCGGCAAAAGTGACGGAGGCAAGTGAGGTTTTTTATGACCTTGTAGAAAACTATGAGGACGTAGAGACAAAAGTAGCAAGAGTAAAGGATATCGAAACAGCCTGCGATGTGCAGACTCATAAAATGCTCAGAAAGCTAAACGAATCATTTGTCACACCTTTTGACAGAGAGGATATCTACAATCTTTCAAGAGGTATGGATGACATTGTAGACTGCCTTGAAGAGGTTGCAAACAGATTTTCGGTATTCGATATAAAAACGCTTAGACCTGAAGCTCTTGAAATGACCAAATTGATAGTGAGATCCATAAAGGAGCTTGCTGTAATGTTTGAGCATTTGGACAAGCTCAAAACAAGCAAAATCGTAATGGAGCAAATCATCGAGGTAAACAATATCGAAAACGAAGGAGATGTCCTTTATCGTAATGCTCTTAAGACTCTTTTCGCTGAGGAAAAGGATCCTATCGAACTTATAAAGTGGAAGCATATTTTGGAAAAGCTTGAGGACTGCTTGGATTCTTGCGAAGACGTAGCAAACCTGGCAGAAGGGGCGGTTATGAAGTATGCTTAGTGGGGTGCTTATCTGTGTCATATTCTTTGCGCTGATCTTTGAATTCATAAATGGTTTTCACGATACTGCGAACGCTATAGCGACTACCGTATATACTAGGGCTCTCCCTGCGAGAGCCGCGATTATGCTTGCGGCCTGCATGAATTTTATAGGCGCTCTTGTAAGCGAAAAGGTTGCAAAGACCATAGCTACAGGCATTGTAAATGTCGAGCTTGAGCAATATGTAGTGCTCGCGGCACTACTCGGTGCCATAGTATGGAATCTTTTCACATGGTGGAAGGGCATACCATCAAGCTCTTCTCATGCTCTCATAGGAAGCCTTATAGGAGCTACTATGGTGCATACGATGACATTGGAAAGCGTAGCCTGGAGCGGAGTGCTCAAAAAGGTCGTAATTCCTCTATTTACATCACCTGTCATGGGATTTATTGTGGGCTTTGTCTTTATGAATCTCATATTCAAGGGCTTTGCAAGCTGGTCTCACGGGAAGGTAAATATGCTTTTCCACAAATTACAGGTTTTGACTGCCGCTCTTGTAGCATATTCACATGGTAATAATGACGCACAAAAGACAATGGGTATCATTACGCTGGCACTCATAAGCGGAGATATACTTTCTCCTGATATGGGAGTACCGCTCTGGGTAAAGATTGCCTGTGCTGTCATGATGGCGACTGGTACCTCAGTAGGCGGCTGGCGCGTAATGAAGACTATGGGCGGTAGCGTGACAAAGCTCGAGCCGGTGAGCGGATTTGCGGCTGAAGCTTCTGCTGCACTTGCAATAGAAGCGGCCTCATTCATAGGTGCGCCTGTAAGTACTACTCAGGTCATCACAACATCCATAATGGGTGCCGGTACTGCCAAGCGTATGAAAGCCGTAAACTGGGGACTTACAGGCAGTATATTGAAAGCCTGGATTTTTACACTTCCGGTGACTATTTGCTTTGGCGGTATTATTGAATATATACTGGAAATGTTTTTGGCATAGCTTTTAAATTATTTTGCGTCATCGTCTATAAAAAGGAAAAATGCTGATAAGCTCATAAGTGGAAGGGAGGCGAGATTCTTGATACTACGTGAAGATATAGAAAAGAGAGAGTTTTTGATACTTTCAAAATATGCCGCAAAGGCTTCCGAGAGCAGAGGTCGTGTGCTTTCAGAAAAAAAATGCGACGTCCGCACGGAATTTCAACGTGATCGTGATAGAATAGTACATTCTAAGGCTTTTAGGCGGCTCATGCATAAGACTCAGGTCTTTCTTGCACCAGAGGGTGACCACTACAGAACTCGGCTCACACATACGCTTGAGGTATCCCAGATTTCCCGTACAGTAGCCAGGGCACTTGCCTTGAATGAGGATCTTACCGAGGCCATAGCACTTGGACATGATCTGGGGCATACTCCTTTTGGACACAATGGCGAGAGTGTCTTAAATGAGATACATCCCGGCGGTTTTGAGCACAATAGACAAAGTCTCAGAGTTGTAGAAATACTTGAGGGTAATGACGGCCCGGGAGGTCGAGGCCTAAATTTGACTTTAGAGGTGCGTGACGGGATCGTAAATCATACAGGCAGTGAGCTTCCTATGACGCTTGAAGGCCAGATTGTAAAAATTTGTGATAGGGTAGCATATATAAATCATGATATCGATGATGCGCTCAGAAGCGGTGTAATTGCACCTGAGGATCTTCCGCAAAATTGCATAAGAATTCTTGGGGACAGGCACAGCGGCAGAATAAATACGCTTGTAACTGATCTCATACACCAAAGCGATGGCAAGGACAAAATTTGCATGAGTGACGAATGCAAGTCTTGCATGGATGAATTGAGAGCTTACATGTTTGAAAATGTATATCACAATAGCCGTGTAAAAAAAGAAGAGGATCTATATAGGGTAAAAAGCGTAATAGAAGGTCTTTACGATTATTACATAACTTATCCGGAGCAAATGCCTGCGGATATCCAAAAGCTCATACCGGAGTGGGGAATAAAGGAAGCCGTAAAGGATTATGTGGCAGGCATGACAGACAGATATGCCATGAGCGTATATTCGGAGCTTTTTGTTCCGAAGGGTTGGAAATAGAAATTAAAAAAATAAAATAAAATAAAAAAAGGATTCCCGTGTCTTTTGTCGTATAAGTCACTGTATCTATTCTTTAAACAGATTTATAGATTACATTTGGGGGAAAATACTTGGGGACTTTTTTTGGAAATGATGTCATAGATGAGATAAAGAGTAGGTGTGACATTGTGGAATATATAGGACGTGCGGTTCCGCTTAAGAGAGCCGGCTCTACATATAAAGGGCTTTGCCCGTTTCACAATGAAAAGACGCCTTCTTTTGTTGTCTCTGAACAAAAACAGATGTTTACCTGCTTTGGCTGCGGTGTCAGCGGCGACGTTATAAAATTTGTGGAGCGCTATGAAAATCTCGACTTTACAGATGCTATAAAAAAGCTTGCGGGAGAATACAATGTAGATATAAAAGAGAGAAAAAACCCGTATGGCGGCTCTGGTAGCTCCGAAAAAAGAGAAAAGCTATACGAAATAAATAAAGAAGCCGCAAGATTCTTTTTCCGTACATTTTATGCAGGCTCAAATAAGGGCCTTTCCTATATGAAAAGCCGTGAAATAGAACCAATCACCTTAAAAAAATTCGGCATAGGCTATGCTGACGAGCGATGGGACAGTCTTTATAAACACTTAAAAAGTCTGGGCTATAGTGAAAATCAGCTTTTTGAGCTCGGTCTTATTTCGGAAAAGGGCGGCAGATACTACGATAAATTTAGAGACAGGGTGATTTTTCCTATAATAAATACCGGAGGAAAAGTCATAGGCTTTGGAGGCAGAGCAATAGGCGAGGCCACACCAAAATATCTCAATTCACCTGAATCTCAGATTTTCCTGAAGAAGAATAATCTTTTCGGCCTTAATCTTGCGAAACAGGATATAAGCAAGGAAAACAGAGCTATTTTGGTAGAAGGCTATATGGATATGATTTCGCTCTACCAGGCAGGCGTAAGAAATGTCGTAGCCTCACTCGGCACGGCACTTACCGAAAATCAGGCCAAACTTTTGAAGCGCTATACTCAAAATGTGGTACTTTCTTATGATGCCGATTCGGCGGGCCAGGCGGCTACGCTTCGCGGGCTTGATATACTGCAAAAGGAAGGCTGCAAGGTCAGAGTGCTTCGAGTCACTGATGGCAAGGATCCCGACGAGTTTATCAAGAAAAACGGTCGTAAGGCCTTTTTGGAGCTTGTCGAAAACGCAAGGCCGCTCACGGACTACAAGCTTGAGATTGCAAAGGAAAAATTCGACCTCAATACACCTGACGGAAAGACGGATTATATAAGAAGAGCCGGCGAAATTTTGCGAAGCTTAAGCTCTGTAGAAGCTGAGGTGTATATCAAAAGGCTTGCAGAGACCACAGGAATTTCAGAAAACGCCATAAAATTAGAATACAGCGGAAACGGCCTGCAGCACCTGAGCGTGCGAGCGCCAGGGACTCGCGCAGTTTCCCGCACAAATACCGAAAAAAAAGAGGCCAGCCTGAGCGACAAATATTTTATAAAGCTTGCCCTCATAAAAAGCGAATATCTTGAAAGAATTTGTGCCATGATGGATGAGGCTCTCGATAGCCAAATTGCCAAAAATGTCATAATTGAGATAAAAAAACAATATGTGCCTGAAAAATTGCCGGATATACCGAGGCTTCGTGACTCCTTGGACATTGAGGAGAGCAGGCTTTTGCAGGAGGTATATGACAATGTGCATTTGGCGGCAAGTGATGATGTCATTTTTGAAGAGCAGATACAGCGCATAGAATTGAAAAAGCTTGAAAGAAGGCAGGAAGAAATTCTCACCGGCATGACTATGATAGATGAAGAAGATGAGGAGAATCGCGAAAATGTAGAAAAGCTCAGCAGGGAGCTTTGTGAGATTCAAGCCGAAATCCAAAGAAAGAAAGCATTTGGGAGGTAATAAAATAGTGAATTACGACGGACAGATAAATGAAAAGGCTCAGGAAGCCGTAAGGGAGCTTTTGGAGAAAGCCAAGTCGAAGGGGAGCATAACTCACGGAGAGGTCGCAGGTTATCTTGAAGGCTTTGATATGGATTCAAGCCAGATGGACGATGTATATGATACGATTATGAGCATGGGCATTGAAGTAATCTCAGATGGGGGACATGGCGAATATCCATACATCGAAAACATAGACGATGAGATCGATGATGACCTTCCGGAAAAGGATATAGATATTGAAAAAGCCGCATCCGAGGATTACGACCTGGAGGCGTCTCTACCTAAGGGAATCGCGGTGGATGATCCTGTCAGGATGTATCTTAAGGAGATAGGCAAGGTGCCGCTTCTCAGCGCTGACGAAGAGATAGAGCTTGCGAAGAAGATGGAACAGGGTGATGAAGAAGCCAAGAAAAAGCTCTGTGAGGCAAATTTAAGGCTCGTAGTCAGCATCGCAAAGAGATATGTCGGCCGAGGAATGCTTTTCCTTGATTTGATTCAAGAAGGAAATCTCGGACTTATAAAGGCCGTAGACAAGTTTGACTGGAAAAAGGGATACAAATTCTCGACGTATGCGACATGGTGGATAAGACAGGCCATCACGCGCTCAATAGCGGATCAGGCGAGGACCATAAGAATACCTGTGCACATGGTAGAGACTATAAATAAGCTCATTCGCGTGTCCAGACAGCTGCTTCAGGAATACGGACGTGAGCCGACCCCTGAGGAAATCGCAGCCGTTATGGAGATTTCGGAGGACAAGGTGAGAGAAATCCTGAAGATTGCGCAGGAGCCTGTATCACTTGAAACTCCTATAGGCGAAGAGGAGGATTCCCATCTTGGAGATTTCATTCCTGATGATGATGTGCCGGCACCTGCGGAGGCCGCGGCATTTTCGATGCTCAAGGAGCAGCTTGTAGAAGTTTTGGATACGCTTACCGAAAGAGAGCAAAAAGTTCTCAAGCTCCGCTTTGGCCTTGAAGACGGCAGACCGCGTACTCTTGAGGAAGTAGGAAAGCGCTTTGATGTCACCCGCGAGAGAATAAGGCAGATTGAGGCCAAGGCTCTCAGAAAGCTCAGACATCCGAGCAGAAGCAAAAAGCTTAAGGATTATTTGGAATAAAATGATTACATTATCTGACAGATTGCAGCTTATGGCAAATCAGATAAGGACGGGACAGACCGTGGCCGACATTGGAACCGACCACGGTTTTTTACCTATTTATCTTTTGCAAAGTGGCATAGCAAAAAAAGTAATAATGGCGGACATAAGCCCGGGTTCGCTTGAAAAAGCCAGGATGAACTTCGACAAATTTTTTCCTGCTGAAAATGAAAGCTCACATCTTTCTTTAGAAGGTTCAAATAAAGAAATGCGCAGATATGATTTTCGTCTCGGAAATGGCCTGTCTGTCCTCGAGACGGGAGAGGCTGATGCCGTAGTGATAGCAGGCATGGGCGGCATTTTGATAAGCGAAATAATGGGCGTGGATCTTGAAAAAAGCCGTCTGATAGAAAGATTTATTCTGCAGCCGCGAAATGGTCAAGGGAAGCTGAGGCATTGGCTTTACAATAACGGTTTTTTAGTAAACAAGGAGCTTCTTGTAAGAGAGGGCAAGTTTATTTGTGAGGTCTTGGTGGTAAGATCGGGAGACTGCGGCAGGAGCAGGGAGTGCGGAAATTGCGGGGAACCGGGCAGTTTCCGCGAAAGTAAAGGCTATGCGGGCTTTGAGGCGGATGATATACGCTTTGAGATTCCGGCGCGGCTTATAGAGGATAATGGCGCCTTGGGACAGGAATTTGCGCAGAGAAGACTTGCGATAGAGAAGCATATTCTTACAGATATGGAAAAGGGAAGCAATATTTCTGCTGAAAAAAAAGAAAGGCAGCTTGCAAGGGTAGCTTATCTTTCGGGGCTTTTAGGCAAATAAATTAAAAGGAATTATGAGGGAAAGATAATGGAGATAAGAAAGCTCATAAATATTATAGAAGAAATTGCGCCGCCATGCCTCGCTGAGCCTTGGGATCACTGCGGATTGCAGGTGGGCACAGGACGCGCGATGGCAGGCTGCGAGGTAAAAAAAGTGCTTACAAGCCTTGAAATTACAGGGGCTGTGATAGATGAGGCCATAGAGCGTGGCGCGGATTTTATCCTTGCGCATCACCCGATGTTTGACCGGTACCGGGCGCAGTTTCTCGATAAAAGGACAGGAGAGCTTGAGACGGCGGATTTCAACAATCGTCTGGCAAAAAATGGCATAATCGTATATTCAGCACACACTTCCTTTGACAGCGCAAAAGGCGGCAATAACGACTATCTCGCGGAGCTTTTGGGCCTTTGCGAGGTGAGCGGTTTTTCTGATCCGAAAAAAATTTTTCATGCGAATATAGGAGTATGCGGTACTTTGAGGGAGCCTATGAGCAGGGAAGACTTCTGCGCGCATGTAAGTAAAGCCTTGAAGCTTTCAAAGGGAGAGCTTCGTGTCGCGATGCCGCGAAAGCCGTGGGAAAAGGAAAGCGCTGTAAAAAAAGTAGGCCTTTGCACCGGGGCCGGTTCTGATATGATAGAGCTTGCGCTTTTAAACGGCTGCGATGCCTTTGTGACAGGGGATATGAAATATCATGAGGCACAGAGGCTTTGTGAGAAGGGGATATGTGTACTCGACGCAGGACACTACGGCACAGAAAAATTTTTCGCAGAAAACATGGCGGCGCTTCTTTCAACGCGCTGCGGTGGAGAAATAGATGTCATAAGTTCAAACACGAAC
This sequence comes from Anaerovoracaceae bacterium, assembly GCA_963636105.1. GTDB lineage: Bacteria > Bacillota > Clostridia > Peptostreptococcales > Anaerovoracaceae > CAVHIG01. The sequence goes on along the minus strand of CAVHIG010000033.1, from coordinate 795 downwards.
ATAAATCCATTTACTATATTTTAATGTTCTGATTTCTAAGGATTTTTGACAATTTTACCACAAACTTTTATGATTCTTACGGTTTTAGTCCTTGAAAATTTGTGAAAGTTTGATATACTATTTTGGTATGAATTTGGGTAGGCCAGGCAATCGCGTGCTTTTGCATGAGGAAAGTCCGGGCTCCACAGGGCAAGGGTGCCGGATAACGTCCGGCGTAGGCAACTATAGGGAAAGTGCAACAGAAACATTCCGCCGAAACGGGTAATGCCGTGGTAAGGTTGAAATGGTGAGGTAAGAGCTCACCGGCATCTTGGAGACAAGGTGGCCGTGTAAACCCCATCCGGAGCAAGACTAAGAACGGGCCTTTCGTGCAGTTGCCCGCTGCGGTCCTAAGGTAAGTCGCTAGATGCTGCAAGCAATTGCAGTACAAGATGGATGATCGTCTAATACAGAACCCGGCTTATGGTTTGCCCATGTTTTCTTCGTTTGAGCAGGTAATCATTGAAGGAGGTACGCGATGCAGAGATGCATCGTTCTTGTTTTTAGCATATGAGATTAGGAATTGACGTAGGTTCAACAACCGTAAAACTCCTGATTCTCGATGATGAGAATCGGATCTACTACTCCCGCTACGAGAGACACATGTCCAATGTGTTCGAGAAGGTGGGGGAACTCCTGGAAGATTTGATGCGCGAGAAAGGCGATATGGAGCTGGATGCGGTCATCACCGGATCGGGCGGACTGTCGCTGGCCAATCTCTTCGGCATTCGCTTCGAACAGGAGGTAATCGCCTGC
>CAVHIG010000032.1:0-21439 GCA_963636105.1 Anaerovoracaceae bacterium | reverse complement strand
AGCAAAATCCGTGCCAAAGGCTCGCAGCAGCCAAAACCCTGGCTCGAATCGCTTGCTGTCTTGCGCTGCTCGTCACAAGGGCCTGCAGACAGCTAACGCCCCAAATCTTCCTTGTAACAGATAATTTGAAAAAGTATACATTTCCAAACTTATATAATACAGAAATAACAGGAGTAATTTTAAATGGCGAAAGTTTTATCGGGAAAGGAAGCGGCTCAGCATTTGACGGAGGCGCTTGCGGAGAGGGTGCGGGTGCTGCGTGAGAAGGGTGTAGAGCCCTGCCTTGCTGTCATTCGAGTAGGCGAAAAGGACGATGATTTGGCTTACGAAAGAGGCCTTCTTAAAAGAGCTGAAAAAATCGGAATTATTGTAAAAAAATACATATTCGAAGAAGACGCGAAAGATGCAGAGCTGGCAGCCGCGATAGAGGAGATAAACGCTGATACGGGAATCCACGGCGCGCTCATGCTGAGGCCGTTGCCGCCGCATATGAATGAGGACATGCTGAGGAATATGCTCGCGCCTCAAAAGGATGTGGACGGAATCACGGACATATCGATGGCGGGCGTATTTTCGGGAGACGGCAAGGGTTATCCGCCTTGCACCGCAAAGGCCTGTATAAAGATGCTTGAGCATTACCATGTCGAGGTTTCGGGAAAGCGGGCAGTGGTGGTCGGACGCAGTCAGGTTGTGGGCAGGCCGCTTGCTATGCTTCTTTTGAAGAAAAACGCGACTGTGACGATTTGCCATACGAGGACGCAAAACATGGCGGAGCTTTGCAAGGAGGCCGACATAGTCATCGCTTGCGCGGGCGCTATGAAGCTTTTGACGAAGGAATTCTTCAGCGCGGGGCAGACTGTCTTGGATGTGGGCATACACATGGGCGAGGATGGCAAAATGTGCGGCGATGTGGATTTTGAGGCGGCGGAGCAGATTGTGGAGGCTATATCGCCGGTACCGGGCGGAGTCGGCGCAATCACAACGGCTGTGCTTATGGAGCATGTCTTGGACGCGGCGGACTTGCTTTCGGCGTGCTGAAGGGGAGCTGTAGCCGAGCCTCCAAAGACATGTTTAACCCCCAAAAAAGTTTTAGTGGCATATAATTTTGAAAAACTATAGTTTGGGTAGAAAGGAAAGATTAGGAAAATGGACAACAGACATCTTGAAGAATTGCTCGAGGCAGTAGCAAAGGGAAAAATAGCGCCTGCCGAGGCCGCAAAGGAGCTTACAACGCTCCCGTTTGAGGACATGGGCTTTGCAAATATCGACAATCACAGAGCCCTTCGCACGGGATATCCGGAGACCGTATTTTGTCAGGGCAAGACCACAGCGCAGATTGCGGAGATTATGGAGAGACTCGCTTCAAACAGCGACAACGTCCTGGGCACACGCGCCACAAGGGAAAATTACGAGGCAGTCAAGGCGAGAGTTCCTGAGGCAGAATACAACGAAGCCGCAAGAATGATCGTCATAAGGCGCAACATTGTACCGGCCTCAGATAAGATAATCGCGGTGGTCACTGCAGGCACGGCGGACATACCCGTAGCTGAGGAGGCCGGCATCACAGCGGAGGTCCTCGGAAATAAGGTGGACAGAATCTACGATGTCGGAGTCGCCGGCATACACAGACTCTTTGCAAAGCTTGACCGCATAAGAGCCGCAAATGTCGTAATCGTAGTAGCCGGAATGGAAGGCGCGCTCGCAAGCGTGGTCGGAGGACTCGTGGACAAGCCGGTCATCGCAGTTCCTACAAGTATAGGCTACGGCGCAAACCTCGGCGGACTTTCGGCGCTTTTATCCATGCTCAATAGCTGCGCAAACGGCGTCGGTATCGTAAATATCGACAACGGCTTTGGCGCGGGCTACCTTGCATCCACTATAAATAGAATTTAAATTCGGTAAAGGAAGGTACATGAAGAGATTATATATAGATTGCAGAAACGGCGTGAGCGGCGATATGGTGCCGGCGGCTCTCGCGGGACTCGGGGCGGATCTTTCGGCTGTAAAAAATCTCAAAATCAGCTACAACGCAGGCGAGTCCCATGTGCATACGCACGGTGAGACTCACGATTACGGCAGGAGCTTTGAAGACGTGAAGCGCATCATAGGCAGCCTGCCGATAGAATATACCGAAAAAAGGACTGCCATCGCCATCTATACGCAAATAGCAAAGGCCGAGGCGAGCGTGCATGGCGCGACGCTTGAAACCGTACATTTCCACGAGGTGGGCCGTGACAGAGCTATTTTGAATATCGTAGGCGTGGCCGTGGCTCTCGCTCAGCTTAAAGGGCAGGAAGAAATGGAAATCTTTTGCTCGGAAATCCATGACGGTTACGGCTTTGTGGACTGCGCGCATGGCAGAATACCAGTTCCGGTGCCGGCTGTCCGCGCGCTTATGGAGACTTGCGATTATACCTTCTGCCAGGACGATGTGCCTACGGAGATGGTCACACCTACGGGTCTTGCGATGCTTCTCGGCATGGGCGCACGCTATGTCCCTGACTTTGATGAGAGGCTCACCGCGGAAACTGCGGCAGTTTCCGCAAGAGGCGAGTGCGTGCGCGGAAGCGTAGGCAAGGGAGGCAGAGATACCGGCCGTGAAGGTCTTATTATGCACATTTTCGGCTAAAGCCATTACAGACTTCAACTGCTACAGGAGGGAGGAGCAAAATGTACGAATTGATACAGATATCGGAGCATTGCTATTACATTCAAAGCCCGGCCAAGATAGGCCTTGTCCGTCAAAGCGACACGGATGTATGCCTGATAGACAGTGGCAATGATAAGGAAGCGGGCCGCAAGGTACGCCAGATTCTGGACAAGAACGGCTGGCACCTTACAGCTATCTACAATACACATTCAAACGCCGACCATATCGGCGGAAATCAATATTTGCAAAAGCAGACCGGCTGCAAAATCTACGCGCCCGGAATTGAAAATGATTTTACAAGGCATCCAGTCCTGGAACCGTCATTTTTGTATGGTGGCTATCCTCCGAAAAATTTGCGCCACAAATTCCTTTTGGCGCAGGACAGCGATTCAGAGGAGCTTACGGAAGCCAAGCTGCCGGAGGGCTTTTCCATCATTCCGCTTCCGGGACACTATTTTGATATGGTGGGCTTTCGCACCGCGGACGATGTAGTCTATCTTGCGGACTGCCTTTCGAGCAAAGAGACGCTCGACAAATATCAAATAGGCTTTATATATGATGTAAGAGCATATTTGGACACCCTGGAAAAGGTGAAAAATATGCAGGCCAGACTCTTTGTCCCGGCTCACGCGGAGGCTACAGAGAGCATTTGCGAGCTTGCGCAGTACAATATCGACAAGGTGCAGGAGATTGCAAGTCACATTATAGAGCTTTGCAGGCAGCCTCTTTGCTTTGAGCAGCTTTTGAAGAAGCTCTTTGATGATTATGAGCTTGTCATGAGCTTTGAGCAATATGTGCTTGTAGGCAGCACTATCCGCTCCTATCTTGCGTGGCTCTTAGATGAGGGGAAGATAAGCCTTGCTGTTAGCGAAAATATGCTGCTTTGGCATAGCTGCGATAAATAAAAAATTTAAAATTTGCACCTTGACCTTTGCTTTGAAATCGCATATAATTACTTGTAATTGCATATAAAACGATGACGAAGAGGAGTAGGTCAGAAGTCCCTTACAGAGAATGAGATTCACGGGCTGAGAGGTCTCAAGGTGTACGACTTTCCGAAGGTTGCTTCCGAGTTTTTTAGAGAAACGAGTGCCGTACGTGCCGCGGAGGTTTCCGCCAGAAGCGAATTTAAATTTTATCGCAAGATGTGGCAAATACTTTTGGGGACGCACGGAATAAAGGTGGTACCGCGGATTTTTTCCGTCCTTTAGCGAAAGGACGGTTTTTTTATTGCAGAAAACCGTTCTATAGAAAAAGAAAAGGAAAAGGAGATCAAGACGATGCAAAAGAATTTAGCAAAGACATATGATCCGCATTCATTTGAGGATCGTATTTATCAGCGTTGGGAAGAAAGCGGAGCATTCAGGGCGGAGATTGACAAGGACAAAAAGCCTTATACAATTGTTATGCCGCCTCCAAATATCACAGGTCAGCTCCACATGGGACATGCACTGGACCAGACTCTTCAGGACGTACTCATCAGATGGAAGAGAATGCAGGGCTTCAGCACTCTTTGGCTTCCGGGCACAGACCATGCCAGCATCGCGACCGAGGTAAAGGTTGTAGACAAGCTCAGGAAAGAAAAGGGTCTTGAAAAGGAAGATATAGGCAGAGAAGAATTCCTCAAGCTGGCCTGGGACTGGAAAAAGGAATACGGCGGAAGGATTACAAAGCAGTGCAGAAAGCTCGGAGATTCCTGCGACTGGAGCAGAGAGCGCTTCACAATGGATGAGGGCTGCAACAAGGCCGTAGTTGAGTTCTTTGTAAGATTGTACAACAAGGGCCTTATCTATAAAGGAAACAGGCTCATAAACTGGTGCCCGAAGTGCGGTACATCGCTTTCGGATGCTGAGGTAGAGCATGAGGATAAAAACGGTAAATATTGGTATTTCAGATATCCGGGCGCGGACGGAAGCGAGGGCATCGTAGTAGCTACATCCCGTCCTGAGACTATGTTTGGCGACGTGGCTATCGCCGTTCACCCTAGCGATGAGAGATACAAGGACCTGGTAGGAAAGATGGTGATATTGCCACTCGTAGGAAAGGAAATTCCTATCATCGCGGATCCATATCCTGATCCGGAAAAAGGTACAGGAGCTGTAAAGATTACCCCGGCTCACGACCCGAACGACTTTGAGGTAGGAGAAAGAAACAATCTCGAAGTACTTTCCTGCATAAATCCGGATGCGACGATGAATGCTCTTGCCGGAAAATATGAGGGAATGGATCGCTATGAGTGCAGAAATGCATGGGTAGCAGACCTTGAGGCTGCGGGCTTCCTTGTAAAGACGGAGGAGAAGGTAATTCCGATGGGCGAGTGCTATCGCTGCCATACTACCGTAGAATCCATGCTTTCCGACCAGTGGTTTGTAAGGATGGAAGAATTGGCAAAGCCTGCCATAGAAGCCGCAAAATCAGGAGCTCTCACTCATGTACCTGAAAGATTTGAGAAAACGTACCTGCATTGGCTTGAAAACATCCGCGACTGGTGCATCTCAAGACAGCTGTGGTGGGGACACAGAATCCCTGCGTACTACTGCGATGAATGCGGGCACATGGCAGTTTCCGCGGAGACACTCGAAAAATGCCCGAAGTGCGGAGGCTCTGTACATCAGGACGAGGACGTACTCGACACTTGGTTCTCGTCTGCGCTCTGGCCTTTCTCAACACTCGGCTGGCCGGAAAAGACACCTGAGCTTGAGTATTTCTACCCTACAGACGTACTCGTAACAGGATATGACATAATCTTCTTCTGGGTAGTAAGAATGGTATTTTCTGCCATGGAGACGATGGGCGAGACGCCTTTCAAATATGTATATGTACACGGCCTCGTAAGAGACGCGCAGGGACGCAAGATGAGCAAGTCTCTCGGAAACGGCATAGATCCGCTTGTAATCATAGAGGATTACGGCGCGGACGCGCTTAGATTTATGCTTACGACAGGCATCACTCCGGGAAATGATATGAGATTCAAGACTGAGAAGCTTGAGTCCGCGAGAAACTTCGCAAATAAGCTGTGGAATGCTTCCAGATTTGTAATTATGAACCTGCAGGATGAGGACGGCAATTTCAAGGAAATGGCTGCTCCGGGCGGAAACGGCGTAGCTCTGCGCGATGAGGATAAGTGGCTGCTCTCAAGGATAAATGACGCGGCAAAGTACATGACTGCTGTTATGGACAGATTTGACCTTGCACTCGCGGGTCAGAGGGTATATGAGCTTATCTGGAACGAATTCTGCGACTGGTACATCGAGCTTGTAAAGGGCAGACTCTACGGCGATGACGAGGAGGACAAGAAGGTAGCGCGCTATGTGCTCGTAACTGCCCTCAAGGACATGATAAAGCTCTTGCAGCCGTTTATGCCATTCATCACACAGGAAATCTGGAGCTATCTGCCAAAGACTGATTCCGAGGGCGAATTCCTGATGAAGGAAGCCTGGCCTGTATATGATGAGGCGAGGGAGTATCCTGCAGAGGTTAAAAAGCTTGAAATGGCGATGGAGGCCATAAAGAGCATAAGAAATATCAGAGCTGAGGCTGAGGCTGCTCCGAGCAAGAAGCTGACCGCGGCTATATTGGCAAGCGGCGAGGATCTCGAAAATATCAAGGCCGGCGAGAGATATATCAAGGCTTTGGGCAATATCACGGCTATCGACTTTATCAGCGACAAGTCCGAGGTGCCTGAGGAGGTAATGTCGGCGGTTATGACAGGCGCCGAGATCTACATCCCGCTTGATGAGCTTTTGGACTACAAGGCGGAATTTGAGAGACTTACAAAGGAGAAGGCGAGACTCGAGGGCGAGGTAAAGCGCGGCAAGGGCATGCTTGCAAACGAAAACTTCGTAAAGAAGGCTCCGGCGGCAAAGATTGAGCAGGAGCGCGAAAAGCTCGCAAACTACGAGGACATGCTGGCGAAGGTTACGGATAGACTGGCGGTAGTAGAGAGGAAGCTGAAGTAAGCTGTTAAAAAAATGAACGTAATAGAAAAAATACACGAATTTGAAAGATTTGGCAGCGTGCTCGGTCTTGCGCGCATGGAAGTATTGATGGAGCTCCTCGGAAATCCGCAGGACGAGCTGTCATGCATACATGTGGCAGGCACAAACGGCAAGGGCTCGGTGTGCCGCTACATCTACGAGGCATTAGAGGAAAACGGCTACACGGTCGGCCTCTACACCTCGCCCTTCCTTGAGGATTTCAACGAAAGAATCGAGTTTGACCGCAAAAAAATCACGGATGAAGAGCTCACTGAGTGTACGGACATAGTGCTCGAAAAGGTGGAGGAGATGAAGGCTCGCGGCTGCGATTCTCCTACGGAATTTGAGGTGATTACGGCGGTAGCCTTTGTATATTTTGCGCGGAAACGGCCTGATTTTGTGGTGCTCGAGGTAGGCCTGGGAGGCAGGGGGGATTCTACGAATATAATAAAGAAGCCTCTTGTCTCCGTCATCACTTCTATTTCATTTGATCATATGGATAGGCTCGGAGATACCTTGGCTGCCATCGCCGCCGAAAAAGCGGGGATAATCAAGGCAGGCGTACCTGTTGTAGCCAATGTGGCAGATCATGAGGCGGCTGTAGAGATAGCGCGCAAGGCATACAAAATGGGCTGCGTGCTCTACGATGTTTCAAAGATCAAGCACAGCGACGTAATAGAGGTAGGTACCTGGCTTGAAAATGATAAGGCGCCGGATGGCTATGACTTTATCATAGAAGGGCAGTGCTTTGATGTAAATATCGGATATACGGAATTTGGCTCGCTGGAGCTTTCTATGCTTGGTGAGCATCAGATAAGAAATGCCATATCCGCACTTCAAACCCTTGAAATTCTGAGAAGAATGGGTATAATAAAGATAGAAAAGGCAAAGCTTTATGCCGGAATGAAAAAGGCCCGCCAAAACGGACGCTTCGAGATCTTGAGAGCGGAGCAGGGAAAGCCTTTTATCATAATCGACGGCGCGCACAACGAAGACGGCGCAAAGGCGCTCCTTGCGACCATGGAGAGACACTTCAAGGGAAAGAGCGTATTTATGGTGGCAGGTATGCTGGCTGATAAGGACACGGATGCTATAGTAGGCAGCTTCACAAAGATAGCGAGCGACTTCATAGCTACAGAGCCGGAAAGTCCGCGAAAGCTGCCCGCAGCCTCTCTTGCTGAAAAGCTTGCCAAAAAACTTTTGGAGAAATCCTGTGACGGTAAAAGCAGCATAGAAATAGAGCCGGACGCAAATAAAGCGGCTCTCCTCGCACTTGAAAAGGGCGCTGGCTATGATGTGATACTCTTTGCGGGCTCTCTGTATCTCATCGGAAAGATAAGGGGTGTATTGAAAAATGGAGACGCGTAAGAAAGTCTTACTCTTTTACAACGCAAATGCCGGAAGCGGTCTGTTTTCCAGCAATGTAGACAAGATAATAGAAAGATTTCAAAGAGAAAATCTGCTTGTAGTCCCGGTGCGCTCATATGAGGGCGGTATGCTCGACTACATCATGAGCACCATGGACCAAAGCGAATACAGGCAGATAATAGCCGCCGGCGGTGACGGCACGATAAATATCTGCGTAAATTGCATGGCAAAATATAATATCGATCTGCCGCTTGCGATATTTCCTGCAGGTACGGCAAACGATTTTGCGTATTATTTTGACCTGCCGCATGATATAAATGCGATGATAGATATCGCTCTCGGCAACAATTTTACCTACGCTGATGTAGGCGTTGTAAATGACAGATGCTTCATAAACGTAGCAGCCATGGGCATGCTTGTGGATGTGAGCCAAAAGACGGATCCGAATCTGAAAAACACACTCGGCACCTTGGCATATTATCTCAGAGGCTTGCAGGAGGTTTCAAATCTTCATCCAATCCCGATGAAGGTGACAAGCAAGGAATTCTCCGGCGATATAAATATGTACTTTATGGTCGTTATGAATGGCAGATCCGCGGGAGGCTTTCGAAAGCTTTCGCCGGATTCCGACATAAGCGACGGTATGCTGAATGTAATTATATTCAAAGAAATGCCTATTTTGGAGCTTGGGCCATTGGCACTCAAGATTCTCATGGGAAATCACGAGGAAAACAAAAATGTGATAGCCTTCAAGACAAGCGACCTGCTTCTTGAGACTGATATGGCTGTCGGCACCGATGTAGACGGCGAAAAGGGCGAAAAATTCCCGCTCAAATTTACTGTCCTGCCAAAGCGCCTGAAAATATATACAGCTTATGATGATATGAATGCTCCGGAGGGAAGACGATGATGACGCCTGTAAGAATGGAAAGCACGGATGATTATGAGGAGCTCAAAGAGTTTTTCATAAAAAACGAGCTCGAATACGACGAAGACGATGAGCGCCCTGACATAGTAAAAATGTGGAGGATGACTCACGGACAGGGCGAGCTCAAGGCCCTTGTAGGCGGAGCCGTGCTGACGATAAAGGATGGCGAATATTGCATAGAAGGCATCGCGATCGACCGCATATACAGAAAATTTGGCCTCGGAAAGATTCTTATGAAAAAGGCTTTGGATGAGGTGAGGAGTCGTGGCGGAAACCGCGTAGTGCTCCTTGCGAGGGCGCCGGGCTTCTACAGGAAGTTAGGCTTTAGATCCATACCAAAGGAGGAATCGCCTATCAAATTCGATTGCTTTACCTGCCCGCAAAATGGCAAGGACTGTTTTCCGGAGCTTATGGTAATGGATCTGTAGCTGCCATGCTTTTCATATAGTGGAAAGCCTATAAGGCCTGATTAGGACAAAAACCGTATATTAAAAGACAACAAATACTCCTTTGTTCGGAAATACGCCCGAAATCAAAGGAGTATTTTTATATTTTTTGTGAAATTACAACAAAAAACTTGAATATTTTTGTTGTCTGCGGTAAACTTAAAGAAAAAATTGCGAAGGAGGAAATAAATTTGAGCGCAAAGATGAAATTTGAAACAGCCTGCGTGCACGGCGCGTACAAGGCAAAGAGCGGTGAGCCTCAGGTATTGCCAATCGTACAGAATACGACATATCGTTATTACAACAGCAAGGATGTAGCGGAATTGTTTGACCTGGAGAGTGGCAATTTCATGTATACAAGACTTGGAAGCCCTACTGTAAACGCACTTGAGGAAAAGATGGCTCTGCTCGAAGGCGGCACGGCGGCGATATGCGCTTCTTCCGGACAGTCGGCAAACCTTATAGCTATACTTAATATCTGCGAGGCCGGTGACCACGTCCTCTCAGCGACAAATATATATGGCGGCACACATAATCTTTTGGGCGTAACGCTGAAAAAGATGGGTATAGATGTGACTTTTGTAGATCAGGATCTTCCATATGAGGATATCTTGGCACAGGCAAAGCCGAATACAAAGGCGGTCTTTGGCGAGACTCTTGGAAATCCGGCACTCAGCATATTAGACTTTGAAAAGTTTTCGAAGGTCGCAAAGGCCATAGGTGTGCCTCTTATCGTAGATAATACACTCGCGACTCCTGCTCTTTGCAGACCGCTTGAGCATGGCGCGGATATAGTAGTGCATTCGCTTACAAAATACGCGGACGGACATGCGAGCTGCCTGGGCGGCGTAGTTGTTGAGGGCGGAAAATTTGACTGGGCTGCCTCCGGGAAATTCCCGGGAATGACGGAACCGGACGAAAGCTATCACGGACTGCGTTTCTACGAAAAATTCAAGGATACAGCATTTTCGGTAAAGCTGAGAGCCGAGATGCTCAGAGACTTTGGCTGCACAATGGCTCCTATGAATGCCTATCTGATACATCAAGGCCTGCAGACGCTTCATCTGCGCATGGAAAGACACAGCGGAAACGCTCTTGCGCTGGCGCAGCATCTTGAGAAGCATCCTATGGTGGAATGGGTGGTCTATCCGGGTCTTGAAGGCGACAAATATCATGAACTTGCAAAGAAATATATGCCAAAGGGCACAAGCGGCGTGCTTTGCTTCGGCGTAAAGGGCGGCAAGGCAGCAGGAGAGAAATTCCTTGAAAATCTTGAGCTTACGAGCATCGTAGTGCATGTAGGAGATATAAGGACGAGCGTGCTGCATCCCGCGAGTACCACACACAGACAGCTTTCAGAGGAAGAACAGATCGCGGCAGGCATCAGCCCTTCCCTTATAAGAGTATCTGTGGGACTTGAAAATATAGATGACATCATAGAGGATTTTGACCAGGCTCTTGAAAAGGTCAGAGGATAGGAAAGAAGGGAATTTTTGACATGCCACTTATAATACCAAACGGACTTCCGGCTTCAGATCTTTTGCAAAAGGAAAATATCTTTGTAATGCATACAAGCCGCGCTACTACGCAGGACATAAGACCACTTAAAATACTCATAGTAAATCTTATGCCTACAAAGGTGGCCACAGAGACTCAGCTTGCGAGGGTGCTTGCGAATTCGCCTCTTCAGGTGGAGCTGACGCTTGTGCGCATGGACAGCCATGAGACAAAGAATATCGCCGAAAAGCATATGGACACATTTTATAAGACCTTGCCGCAGATAAAGGGCAAGCAATTTGACGGAATGATTCTTACGGGAGCGCCGGTGGAGACGATTCCCTTTGAGGATGTGGATTATTGGACGGAGCTCTGTGAGATTTTTGAATTCGCAAGGAAAGGCGTATACAGCAGTATGTTTATATGCTGGGGCGCGCAGGCTGCTCTGTACTATTATTACGGAATTCAAAAGCATCTTCTGGACAAGAAGGTTTTCGGCGTGTTTGAGGAGAAGGTAGTGCGTCCGCAAAATCCGCTTGTAAGAGGTTTTGACGAGACCTTCTACGCGCCGCATTCGCGCCATACGGAGATTCTTACGGAGGATATAAAGGCAAGGCCTGAGCTTAGGATACTCGCGGAGTCGGATAAGGCCGGGGTACATATCGCCTCCACCGAAAATGGCAGGCAGATATTTGTACTCGGTCATCAGGAGTACGACAAGGAGACTCTCGGACTTGAATATTACAGGGATCTTCAAAGGGGTCTTGAGATAGAAGTGCCGGAAAATTATTTTGTAAATGACGATCCGGATCAGGGCGTATGCTTCAGATGGCGCTCGCACGCGAGCCTGCTCTTTTCAAACTGGCTCAATTACTATGTATATCAGGAGACACCATACGACATTTCGACATTGAAATAGAAGGATTATAAGACATGGATACCGAAAAGATAATACAGGATTTGAACCGGTGATTTGCTGCGCCTCTGCCGGAACTCAAAGATAAGATTTTTTACACAAGGGTGGGTAGATATGGTATACTATTCTTATCTAATGTTTGGAAGTTGTATTAAAAGGTGAAGGCGATGCTTGGAAGAGCGCAAGGCAGAGGAAAACTGAATAAGGGCTTTACGCTGCTGGAGCTCCTCATTGTGGTGGCTCTTATAGGTATTTTGGCTGCGATCGGTGTGCCTGTCTTTTCGAGTCTTTTGGAAAAGTCACGTGAGACTACGGATATAGCGAATGTGCGCTCAGCCTATGCAGAGGTTATGATGGCCGCGATAGCGCAGGATACTACAAGCGATCTATATAGCAGCTCTCAGGATGCGTATCTTAAGGTTGTGGATTTGAAGCAAAAGAAAGATGGCTGGGATATGGATATGAGCTCGCTTTCCATAGCCGGTATTTCACAGGGAAGCTCAAATTGGAAGGGTAATGCCAGAGCTGGCGGCACATGCACGGTAAAGTTTGATAACAGCCAAAATCAGACATTTCTTATTTGGAGCGGGTATACGATTTCTGTTGGGAAGCAGTGGAAGGTTTATAACCATAAACTGGTTGGATTAGTGAATTTTTCGGAAGTCTACGCCGGGTGGCCGTGCAGTGCTATTCCGGATCTTATAGATGCAAAATATGATAAAGGGCAAAAGCTAGTAATGAAGCCGGTTACGTCTGAATGCCAGGCATTAAATGATTATATTGGGATGGGTGGAAAATATGATATAGGTGTCTTTGTCTTTGACGAAAATGGTAATGAACTTGGAGATACAGAACAACTGCAAATTGATAGTACTAAAGAATTTACAATCAATATTTCACCGGACAAAATCAAAACTACCAATGGAACCGGCATTGAAGCCGGCAAGAATGTGAAGCTTGGTGTGCAATTCTTCAAAATGCAAAATGGCAAGTCAGTTGCCTTGACAGAAGCAGAAGCCCGTGAGCTGGAAAGCCTCTTTTCTATAGAATAAACGCATAAAGGAGAATAAGCGCAAAAAAGGTCGAGTAATACCCTTACCCGGCCTTTATTTATTTGCTTATCCAAATAGTCTATTTGCAATTTAGAAAAACTTGTGGTAGAATATAGTCTGATTTTTTATACGTAATCACCGGACGACACATGCGCATTTCGCGAGAGCCTCGCAGTTTCCGCAAGACCCAAGTGCGTATCTGCCGGATGGTGCCTCACTTGTTCGAAAGGAGAAAAAGGGAGAAAAGATGAGAATAATTCTTGATGGAATGGGCGGAGACAATGCCCCGGCTTCCGTAGTAGAGGGAGCAGTGCTTGCAAGCAAGGAAATCGAGCACGAAATAGTCATAGTGGGCGATGAGCCGGCTATCAGGGCGCTTTTGAAAAAGCAAAAATACGACGGCGACAGGATATCGGTCGTACATACAAGCCAGGTTATAGAAAATTGCGACGCGCCTGTAAAGGCCGTAAGGAGCAAGAAGGATTCCTCCATGGTAGTGGGACTCAATATGCTCAAAGAGGGCAGGGGAGATGTATTTATCTCGGCCGGAAATACGGGAGCGCTCATGGCAGGAGGACTCTTCATACTCGGAAGAATCCACGGTATAGACAGGCCGGCTATAGCAAGCATCTATCCGATACTCGGAAAGGAAGCAAGCCTCCTTGTGGACGCGGGAGCAAACGCGGAGTGCAAGCCAAACAACCTGCTTGAATTCGCCACAATGGGAAGCATATATATGGAGAAGGTGCTCGGAAGGCCAAATCCTGTCATAGGCCTCGCCAATATAGGCGTGGAGGAGACAAAGGGCACGACTATGGTAAAGGCTGCCTATGAGCTTTTGCAAAAGAGCCATCTGCGCTTTGCGGGCAATATCGAGGCTAGAGACATACCGAGCGGCGCCGTGGACATAATCGTATGCGACGGCTTTACGGGAAATATCATACTCAAGCTGACAGAGGGCATGGGATATTCCATGATGAAATATTTGAAGCACACGCTGCTTGACGGCATGAAGGCGAAGATGGGAGCCTTGCTGCTTTCAAACAAGCTCAAGGATTTGAAAAATGCCATGGATTATTCCGAATACGGCGGAGCGCCTATACTCGGAGTAAAGGGCCCGGTTGTAAAGATGCATGGCTCCTCCGATGGCAAGGCAGTGAAAAATACCATAATCAAGGCCATTCCGTACGCGCAGGAAAACGTTGTAAGCATCATAGAAAATTCCGTATTGGAGATAGAGGAGATAGTGATAAGTGAATAGTAATCAGGCTTTTGCAAATGATTATCGCGCGCTTGAGGGCATAATCGGATATAGCTTCAAAAATGAGGCACTCCTGCGCAACGCACTTACGCATAGCTCATACATAAAGGAAGGCCGTGAAAGTTACCACAAAAACAACGAAAGATTGGAATTCCTCGGGGATGCCTTTTTCGACGCGATCATCAGTGAGGAGCTGTACAAAAGGCTTGAGCACAGCGAGGAGGGCAGGCTCACGAAGCTGCGCGCGCAGATAGTATGCGAGAGGTCTCTTGCCGATGTAGCAAGAGGCTTTGGCATAGGAAAATATATGCTCATGGGAAAGGGCGAGGAGCACACGGGAGGCCGCGACAGAGTCTCCATACTCGCTGATGCCATGGAAGCGATAATAGGCGCGGTATTTATGGATGGCGGCTATGAGGCTGCGCGCACGCTTGTGCTTTCGGCCTTCAGAAAGACTATAGAAAATGCGATAGCAGGAAAGGGCGTGGCGGATTACAAGACCGCTTTGCAGGAAAAGATGCAGGCCGTGGGCAGAGAGCATACAAATATCCATTATGTGCTCGACAGAGAGGAAGGCCCTGACCATAATAAGACATTTTTTGTAAATCTTGTATGCAATGGAAGAATAATCGGAAGGGGCAAGGGCAGCACAAAGAAGGAAGCGGAGCAAAATGCCGCGAAGCAGGCTCTTGAAGCAGGTGACGGATTTGTATTTTAAGAGAATAGACATGCAGGGCTTCAAATCCTTTGCAGACCCTGTGAGCATAGAGTTCAACGAGGGCATCACCTGTATTGTAGGTCCAAACGGCAGCGGAAAATCAAATATCAGCGACGCGCTGCGCTGGGTGCTGGGCGAGCAGAGTCCGAAAATGCTCCGCGGAGGCAAGATGGAAGAGGTCATATTTGCCGGCACCGCAAACAGAAAATCGCGCGGAATGGCTGAGGTTACGCTCGTCATAGATAATAGCACAAGCATACTTCCTATAGATTACAGCGAGGTCGCCATCACAAGGCGCATGTTTCGCTCAGGCGAAAGCGAATATGAAATAAACGGCCGTAAGTGCAGGCTGCGTGACATACGTGAGCTCATCATGGATACGGGCATAGGCGTGGATGGCTATTCCATAATCGGACAGGGCAAAATCGCGGATATCGTATCGGGAAAGCCGGAGACGCGCCGTGAGATATTTGAGGAAGCGGCCGGAGTGGTGATGTACCGCACAAAAAAGGCGGAGACCGAGCGCAGGCTCGAGACCACAAACGCAAATCTTTCCCGCGCCGACGATATAATCGGCGAGCTTGAGGACAGAATCCCAAAACTCAAGGAGGACAGCGCAAAGGCCAAGGAATATCTTTCGCTTCGTGAGAGATATAAGGAGCTTGAGATAAATATTACGCTCAAAAATATCGAGACAGTGGAGCTCAAAAACGAGTACCTGAAGGATGAGATATCCGAGGCAAGCGTGGAGATTGACGAAATCAAGGAGCGCAAGGTCGAGATAGATGAGTCCGCGGCGCAGGGCAGGCAAAAGAGTGAGAATCTTGAAATGCTCGCGGGCGAGGCCAGGGGAAAGCTGCTTGCACTCATAGAAGAGATAAATATAGCGACAAACAAAAGCCAGCTCGAATCCGAAAAGCTGGCGGCCATGGAGAAGGATGAAATCCGTCTCGCAGGCGAAATAGATGAGCTCTCAGAAAGGCTTTCAAAGGAAGAAAATAACGCAAAGGCTCTCTTTGAAAACAAGTCTGAGACCGATAAAAGAGCTGAGGCTCTCAGGGCGGATCTCGCAGAAAAGCTTGGAAAATACAGTGAGCTTTCAGGCGAGGTTTCGAGGCTCGCGATGACCGCGGACGAAAAGAAAAATCAGGTATTTGCGCTGAGAAAAAAGGCAAATGACAAGGAAGCTGAGATAAAATCGCTTGCCGGAATGCGCGAAGCCCTTGAAAGGCGAAGGAGCCAGCTTTTGAGCGAGGGCGAAAATACCGAGGGCGAGGACGCGGACAGAGCAGGCAGACTCGCAGCTCTTGAAAATGAAAAAAGCGCTATCGAAAATTCGATAACCCGGCTTAAAAAAGAAAGAGACGAGCTTAGAAAAAAATACAGCGAGGTGCTTTCCGAGGAGAGAGAGCTTTCCAAAAGCATGGAAGACCTGAGAATAAGAGTCGGAAGGCTCGCTGAGAGAAAGCGCACCATCGAGGAGATGGAAGCAAATTACGAGGGCTACAGCGGTGCCGTAAGATTTGTGATGCGCTCCGCTCTTTCCGGAATTTGCGGCGTAGTGGCAGAGCTCATAGACGTACCTGGCGGATATGAAATCGCGATAGAGACGGCGCTTGGCGGAGCCTTGCAAAATGTAGTCTGCGAGGATGACAAGAGCGCACAGCGTGCCGTGGCTGCGCTCAAATCCGCAAGAGCCGGAAGGCTTACCTTCCTTCCGATAAGCTCGGTAAAATCAAGTCCTGTAAGGGATAGCTACATATCCTCCGTGGAGGGCTTTGTAGGCTTTGGCAGCGAATGCGTGGACTACGATCCGAAATACAGGCCTGTCGTCGAGTACCTCCTCGGACGCGTGGTCGTTGTGGACAATTTGCAAAATGCGATAAAAGCCTCCAAGCGTTCGTCTGGCGGTCTGCGCTTTGTGACCCTTGAGGGTGAGATCATAAATACCGGCGGTGCCATCACAGGCGGCGCGTATAAAAATAAGACGGCAAACCTTCTCGAAAGAAAGGCCGAGGTAGAAAAGCTCGCAAATGAGCTCAGCTCGCTGACAGAGGCGAAAAACGACACGGCCGAAAGGCTCGGAGAGCTGCGCCGTTTCCTCGAAGAAGCGCAAGAGACGGGACAAAACCAGTCCGAAGAGCTGAAAAGCCTTGAAATGAGCCTGCTCTCAAAGGAAAATGAGCTGCGTATCGAAAGGGAGGCCGCAAAGGATCTCGATTCCGCGCGCGAAAAGCGTAGGCGTGAGATGGATTCCATAGATGCCGAGCAAAGCTCTTCTGCCGAGATGATTGAGGAGATGCGACGTGAGATTGAAGACTTCCGTGCGCAGGCTACTCTTGCGGAAACGGCGGGGGAGACCGCGCTTTCGGAGCATGAGCGCGTGAGCGAGCTTCTGAAGCAGGCGAGCGAGGAGATTACAAAGGCGAGGATGGCCGCGAATGCCTGCGAAAATGAAAAGGCGAGCGCGGATGCCATCGCGGAGCGCATAGAGACTGAGATCGCAAGCCTGAAAAACGGAATCGAGCGCAGAAACGCGGAGATAGATGAGATCGCAAGGCAGAGAAAGGGGCTTCTTGAGGGCGGAGGAATTTCGCCGGAGGAGCTTTCCGAAAAACAGGAAGAAAAGGAACGCCTTGACAGCTACCTTGAGGAGATTACGGAGGAAAAGGCTCAGCTGACTCGTGAGGCAAATGAGGCTGTGCACGAGAAGGAGGAGCTTGAGAGAAGGCTTGAGCAATGCCGGGACGCAAAATACCAATCCCAGGCGAAGCTCGACAGAAATGAGCTGCAGCTGGAGTCATATAAAAACAAGCTCTGGGAGGAGTTTGAGGTGCCGTACATGCAGGCGCTTGAGCTTAGAAATCCTGATATTTCAATATCCGCGGCGGTCAAGGAAAATCGCGAGATAAAAAATCGCATGAAGGAGCTCGGCGATATAAATGTGGGCGCGATCAGCGAATATGAGTCCGTAAACGATCGTTTCAAATTCCTTGCGGATCAGCGCGCGGACATAGTGGAGGCCGCGGATTCGCTCAAAAAGATAATAGACGATATGGATAGGACCATAAGGACGCGCTTCAAGGAGAGCTTTGATGCCGTGGCCGGAAATTTCGAGGCTGTGTTTCAGGAGCTTTTCGGCGGTGGTCATGCGGAGCTTCGGCTTGAGGACGAAAACAATCCGCTGGAGACCGGCATTGAGATAATAGCTCAGCCTCCGGGAAAGAAATTGCAAAATCTGAATTTGATGTCCGGTGGCGAAAAGACTATGACGGCGATTGCGCTTATGTTTGCGGTGCTCAGGTCCAAGCCGACACCGTTTTGCATACTTGATGAGGTGGAGGCGGCGCTGGATGATGCGAATATCGACAGATTTGCAAATTATCTCAAGAACTTCCACGATATACAATTTGCGCTCATCACGCATCAGAAGGCTACGATGGAGCATGCGGATGTGCTGTATGGCGTGACTATGCCGGAGCGCGGTATATCAAAGCTTCTGTCGCTGAGGCTGGGCTCGTTTACGGAAGAGGATTATGTAGGATAAGGAGAAATATATGTTTGAAAAGAAGAAGGGCTTTTTTGGCAGGCTTTCCGAGAAGATCGGAGACGCGGTGCTTGCAAGAGGCAAGGTCGATGAAGAACTGCTCGAAGAGCTTGAGGAGATACTCATAACCTCCGACATCGGCATGGAGACCACCATGAAGATTACGGAGCAATTGAGGCATGATATAAGGATGGATCGTCTGAATGACGCGGACAGCGTGAGAGAGCGGCTCGCTGCCATTATAGCGGATCTCATGGACAAGGGTGAGCGCCATAAGCTATGCGAGGATGTGCCTCTTGTAATTACGATGATAGGCATAAATGGCGGCGGCAAGACGACCACTATAGGAAAGCTCGCTCATAAGCTCAAGGCAGAGGGGAAGACCGTCATGCTCGCGGCTGCGGATACCTTCCGTGCGGCTGCGGCGGAGCAGCTTGAAATCTGGGGCAAGAGAACAGGCGTAAATGTCGTAAGGCACGGCGAGGGGGCAGATCCTTCGGCTGTCATCTATGACGCGATACAGTCCGCAAAGGCAAAGAATATCGATGTTTTGATCTGCGATACGGCCGGCAGGCTGCAGACAAAGAAAAATCTTATGGCCGAGCTTGAAAAGATGAATAAGGTCATAGACAGGGAATTTCCGGGAGCGGCGCGCGAGACTCTTTTGGTGCTGGACGCGACTACGGGTAAAAACGCGGTTTCCCAGGCTCAGGAATTCAAAGAGGTGGCGGATTTGACGGGCATAGTGCTCACAAAGCTTGACGGTACGGCAAAGGGCGGTATCGCGATCACAATTGCCGACGAATTTGACATGGCTGTGAAATTTATCGGAGTGGGCGAGGGCATTGATGACCTGAAGAAATTTGATCCGGCAGAATTTGCAAAGGGAGTGATTTCAAATGAGTAAACCCATTGTGGCTGTCGTGGGCAGACCAAATGTAGGAAAATCCACATTTTTCAATAAGGTGGTGGGGAGGAGAATCTCCATCGTAGAGGATACACCGGGTGTGACAAGGGACAGAATCTATGCCGAGGCCGAGTGGCGCGGCAGATGGTTTGGCCTTATAGACACAGGCGGTATAGAGCCCGAAAGCAAGGACGTGATTTTGAGCCAGATGCGCCAGCAGGCACAGATCGCAATGGATATGGCGGATGCCATCATTTTTATGGTGGACGGCAAGGAAGGCCTCACTACAGCGGACCGTGAGGTGGCAAACATGCTGCTTCGCACCGGCAAAAAGGTAGTGCTGACGGTAAATAAGCTCGATTCACCGAAGAAAACGGACGATTTTTACGATTTTTACGAGCTCGGTCTCGGTGAGCCCATTCCTATTTCGGCAGCAAATATGCTGAATTTGGGTGATGTGCTCGATGAGGTTGTGGAGGCATTTCCGCACGGCGAGTCTGATGACGATGAGGATGTGACAAAGATCGCTGTTATAGGCAAGCCGAATGTGGGAAAATCCTCGCTCATAAATGAGCTTTTGGGCGAAAAACGCGTGATAGTATCGCCTATAGCAGGCACTACGCGCGACTCCATAGATACGCCGTTTACGCATGGTGAAAACGAATACATACTCATAGATACGGCCGGAATCAGAAGGAAAAGCCGCGTAAATGAGGACATAGAGCGCTTCAGCGTCATAAGGGCGGTGGCGGCTATAGAGCGCTGCGATGTGTGCCTTTTGATGATAGACGCTGCAGAGGGCATCACAGAGCAGGACAAGAAAATCGCGGGTGTCGCGCATGAGGCCGGAAAGGGCATCGTCGTAGTTGTAAATAAATGGGATCTTGTGGAAAAAGAGACAAATACTATGCGTGATTACGAGAAGAATATCGCAAAGGAGCTGCAATTTATGTCCTATGCGCCTGTGATATTTATCTCGGTGCTCGAGCATCAAAGGATAAATAAGGTTATGGAAATGGCCGAGTATGTGGCGCAGTGCCGCTCTCTTCGTGTGCCGACGGGTCAGCTCAACGCGCTCATTACGGATGCGCAGATGATGAAGCAGCCGCCTTCGGACAAGGGCAAGCGCCTCAAAATCTACTATGTGACTCAGGTGGGCGTAAAGCCGCCGCTATTCTCGTTCCAGATAAATAAGCGTGATCTCATGCATTTTTCTTATTCGCGCTATCTTGAAAACAAGATCAGAGAGGGCTTTGGCTTTGAGGGCACCTCGATAAAGTTTGTCTTCAGAGAAAAGGGCGAAAAGGCGGAATAGCTGAAATGGAAAATATGGGAATAATAGGTGGGGCTGACGGTTCTACCGCGGTACTTGTGTCGGGAGGAGGCTTTTGCGGTACTTTGGAAAATTTTGAGGGATGGATGCTGGCAGTAGCCGCGCTTTGCGTGCTGGCGGCATATCTTTTGGGCAATATTTCGCCTGCTATCATACTCGGGCGGATGAGCGGAATTGATATAAAAAAAGAAGGCAGCGGAAACGCGGGTACGACAAATGTGCTGCGTGTCCTCGGAAAAAAGGCGGCGCTCATTACCCTTGTCATCGATATAGGAAAGGGCGTAGTCGCGGTGCTTTTGGGGCGCTTTGCGGGCTTTTGGCTGGATGCTCAGATGGGAGCCTCCTTTGAGATTGCTCGTGCGGAAACGGCGCAGGTCATCTTTATGTCCTCGCTTCTGCCGATGCTTTGCGCGCTTTGCGTGCTTATGGGGCATGTGTGGCCGATGATTTTTAAGTTTAAGGGCGGAAAGGGCGTGGCGACGGCTTTCGGGGCGCTTGTGAGCATTTGTCCGCCTATAGGGCTTTTTGCGCTGCTCATAGTGGCAGTGGTCGTAGTGCTGACGCGCAGGGTGTCGCCGGGCTCAATATGCGGAGCGCTGAGTGTGCCTTTTCTGGCATATGCGTTTATGCCGGAATTTACGGGAATCGCCTGCTTGATGGCGCTCATTGTGATTGTAAAGCACAGGAGCAATATCGTGCGGATATTCAAAGGCGAGGAACCGAAGCTGAGCTTTAAGAAATAAATTTGGAAAAGTATACTTTTACAAGCTCACAAGACCTTGAAGATTTGGGGCTGCACCTGTCTTTGGCCTGGTGCTCCTCGCAGGAGACAGCTAAGC
>CAVHIG010000031.1:0-21504 GCA_963636105.1 Anaerovoracaceae bacterium | reverse complement strand
CGGTTGATCAATTCAGCCATAATGCACCTCCTGACTTTCTTGATTCTATTATACCTGAGAAATCAAAAAAGTCAATAGTTTCGGAGTTGCAAGTCCGAAACTATGCTGAATAATAAAGTTTTCGACTTTATTCGACCGATATTTTGACGGTGGAACTCAAATGAATAGCAGCTCTCTACTGTCATAGACCGATTATGCACGCAAATGAAAAAGCACCCTGCTCGGGTGCTTTTTCATTTGGTGCGGATAAAGGGATTTTGCAGACCACTGAAGTGGCCTGCCGCTCTGCGCCTCCCCTTTCGGTCGGCTTGAGCCGTGACCTGCGAGACCCTCCCCAGGAGGCTCTCGCTTTCGGTCACGCCCTTTCGGGTTCGAATCCCCTCTTCTTATGCACGCAAATGAAAAAGCACCCTGCTCGGGTGCTTTTTCATTTGGTGCGGATAAAGGGATTTTGCAGACCACTGAAGTGGCCTGCCGCTCTGCGCCTCCCCTTTCGGTCGGCTTGAGCCGTGACCTGCGAGACCCTCCCCAGGAGGCTCTCGCTTTCGGTCACGCCCTTTCGGGTTCGAATCCCCTCTTCTTATGCACGCAAATGAAAAAGCACCCTGCTCGGGTGCTTTTTCATTTGGTGCGGATAAAGGGATTCGAACCCCCATGAAGGAACCTTCACACGGACCTGAACCGTGCGCGTCTGCCAATTCCGCCATATCCGCATATACAAGTACAATCTCTTGAACGACCGTACTTGTAAAGTATAATACTTTTTTCCGTTTTCGTCAATCCCTAAATCGGAAATTTTTAGTATTTTTATTAGCCAGCTATGTTGGCTAGCTATTTCGACAATGCCCTTATAAAATCACGCAGTCTGTCGCTCTTTGGATTTTCAAAGAGTTCATGCGCCGGTGCATCCTCTACGATCTGGCCCTCATCCATAAATACCACACGGTCTGCCACATTGCGGGCAAAATTCATCTCGTGTGTTACGATTATCATGGACATATGATCCTCCGCGAGCTTTTGCATAACCTCAAGCACCGTGCCCGTAATCTCAGGGTCGAGCGCACTTGTCGGCTCATCAAAGAGCATGAGATCAGGATCCATGGCAAGCGCACGCGCAATCGCGATACGCTGCTTTTGCCCGCCCGAAATCTGAGCAGGATATACATGCTTCTTGTCCTCAAGTCCTACAAGCTGCAAAAGCTCTATAGCTCTCTTCTCGGCATCTTCCTTCTTTATACCCTTCACCTTCATCGGCGCATATGTAATATTTCCCATACATGTCATATGTGGGAAAAGATTGAAGTGCTGAAATACCATGCCGGTAGTACCATAAAGGTCGATTTCGCCATCGCTTATAGACTCGAGTCCGTTTATAGTGCGCATGAAGGTACTCTTGCCAGAGCCGGACGGCCCGATTATCGCCACTACCTCGCCCTTCTTCATGGTAAAATCCACGCCCTTTACAGCCGTGCAATTTGCAAATTGCTTTACAAGACCTCTCACCTCGAGTATGGTATCACCCGCCTTGAGATCCTTTTTTATATTTTGATTGACTGCTATATTTGCTGATTTTCTGCTCATAATGCCTGCCTTTCCGGAATAGCCTCATGTACTCCCAAGGCCTTGCCTGGCTTATTTGCGCTCTTCTTGCCGGCGCCATCCTGCTGGCTGTATACGTTATAACGCTTCTCCAGCTTGCCTGCTATAAGCGTAAGTACAAATGTCAAAATAAGGTAAATTATCGCTGCCACAAAATATGCCATAGGATCTACGTCCCTGTTTACAGCGGCCTTCGACGCCTTCATAAGCTCTCCGAGGCTGATTACCGAAGCCAGCGCCGTATCCTTTATAAGCACTATAGCTTCATTTGATACCGGAGGCAGGATTATCCTCATCATCTGAGGCAGCACTATGCCGATCATTGTCCTGCTCCTTGAGAGCCCGAGCGCGTGGGCAGCCTCATACTGTCCCTGGTCTATGCCGTTTATACCGCCCCTGTAAATCTCCGCAAAATATGCCGCGTAGTTCAGCACAAAGGTGATGACAGATGTGGTAAATACATCCAGACGCACATCGTAGGCTATCGGCAAAAAGAAATAGAAAAAGAACAGCTGCAGCATGAGCGGTGTACCGCGAAATACAAATACATACAGCCTGCATATAGCCTTTATAGGCCAAAAACGCATATTACTCCCAAGCGCAATCGGTAGACCGAGCGGAAGGGAGAGTACCATCGTCCATAAAAACAGTTTTACAGTCACCCATGTACCATCAAGCAAAGTGGGCATCAAAGTGCCCACATATGCTATAGTATCCGAGAGACTGCTTAGAATATCGCCAAACATTCTTTCAGGTCTCCTTAAATTTTACTCATCATATCCTTCAAGAATAACGATATTCTTTCCGAACCACTTATTGCTTATCTCTTCTGCCTCGCCGCTATCGATGAGAGTACCGATCGCCTCGCTGATCTTGTCCGCAAGGTCAGTCTCGCCGTTTCTGCAGCCGATTGCATAGAAATCATCGCCGAAGTCGTAGTCGCATACGCTCATCTTCTCATCAAGCTTTGAATTCTTGTACTCGCCGAGCACCTGGTCTACCACGATCACATCTACTCTGCCGCCCTGCAGCGCCATAATAGCCTCGTCATAAGTAGGGAAGTCGGAAACGTTTGCGGAGTACATATCAAAATTCTCGGAAGCCTGCATTACTTCAAGAGCGGATGAATCCACCTGTGTACCGATTGTGTAGTCCACAAGCTGCTCCTCAGCAGTGATATTGATGTCCGGATTGAGAGTCATGATCACAATACGGTTGTTGAGATACTTCTTTGTGAGAGCCATGCTTTCCTGTCTCTCTTCTGTAGCCGACATACCGTTCCAGATGCAGTCGATATTCTTTGCCTCGAGCTCAAGCTCCTTTGCATCCCAGTCGATAGGCTGGAAAGTCACAGTCACGCCAAGCACCTCGCCAACTGCCGTTGCAAGGTCGATATCAAAGCCGACAAGCTCGCCCGCCTCATCTCTGAAGCCCATAGGCGCAAATGTGTCGTCAAGTCCTACGATAAGCTCGCCCTTATCCTCAACATAAGCCCAGCCCGTAAGCTCGTCCGTCGTCGCATCCTTCTCCGCGTCAGCGTCTGTAGAAGAGCCTCCGCAAGCTGTGAGCGCAAAGATGCTCAAAAGCATGATCATTGCCAGCAAAAGGGCTGACGCCTTTCTAAACTTTTTCATTTTACTTTCTTCCTTTCACTTCTTTATTATTCGATTCATCTCTGTTTCGAGTTTTGTCGCGGCCTTAGCCTTTGCGCCGTCATCTTTTTGCGGAAACTGCCGAGATTTCTGCTCCGCCGAGGTCTCTTTTTCAAGCTTCGCTCCTCGCTTGAGGTTTTTCTTTAAAGCTCCGCTTCTCCGCTTTAATCTGATAACGCATTATCAGCTCCCCTTGTCGCAACACAAACATGTTATCATTTTAGCGCCCTCTTGTCAAGAGCTTTGAAACGCGGCAAATAGCCTATTGGTAAAACTCCTCCTGGACAATCGAGCCATCCTTGCCGCTTATGCCTATTGAAAAATATCTGGTAGTGCCATTTTCATCCGTATACGAAGCGCCTATATTTGGAATCGAGCCGTAAAAAGGAGCATTTACAACGAGCGGGTGCTCCGGCCTCAAAATGCCCTGCGTATAGAGCTCCTCGGTTTGGAAGCAAATTTGACCATCCTCCGTCACATCCTCAAATGTGAGAGCAAGAATTTTGAGATCGCTTATGGTCTCCTCCGTAAAAATCACCACACTCGAAAGCTCAGGCGCTGTATCTGAAGGCTCACCCGTATCCATTGTAAATTCATCATAATCGCAAAGATCCGAAAGAGCCTCCTCCGTCCAGTCCGCATGCACCTTCATGCGTGCCGCCTCGCTATCTGAGTCGTCAGTGCTTGAATTTTCAGGCTCAGAATCACCGCTATCGCTTGTAAAAACCACAGCAGAGTCCCCGTCGCCGCAGCCGGTCAAACTCGCCGCTCCTACAAATGTCAAAATCACCACAAGCAGCAAAAGGATGCCTTTATTACCTTTCAAATTTCTCATATGACTATGCGAATTCTTCATACCGCTTCCCTCCTCATTCACTAGCCTTGGCTATCAAGGCGCTATCCACTAATCACTCTCCGCTAGGCCGCACAAGCTCAATCTTCCTGAGATATTTTTCCATATTCTGCTCGTCACCGCGTCTTTTGTAAATTTCTGCCAGCTCCTGCATGCTCTCCACATGGCTTGCGTTCAGCGTGAGCAGCTTCAAAAAGCTCTCTTCTGCTTCTATCTCCATGCCGCAATTCAAATATGCCTCGCCCAGATAAAAGTAAAGCGGCCACCATCTTTCAAATCTTCCTTTGGTAAAAGGCTCCAAAATTTCCAGTCCCTGTGCGTATCGGCCTGTAATCACAGCATTGCAGCCCTGCTCGACCTCGCACGGCTCTTCTATTTCCCTAAGCCTCGCGGCTATCTCCATACGCATTTCGGCTATCTGCTTTTCTATGTCCGCAAGCTCCTCGCTTCCCATCGCGGAAACTTCGCCGTTCCCCGAATCCGCAGGCTTCCCCGCAGTTTCCGCAGCAGACGCAGAAGTTGCGGCAGACGCAGAAGCGGTTCTATTCTCCGTAAGCCGCATAAAATCCTTCCAGACTATGGCAGCCTTGCTATACATACCCATATTCAAATAGGCATATCCGAGATAAAAATAGCTCCCCTCAAAATCCGGGTGATCTATAGTCAGCTGCTCAAAATAATCCATGGCCTCCGCCTTGAAAAGTCCGACATACTCATCATCCTCGCCATTTTCATAGCCGGCGCTATAGAGCTCACGGCAGCAGAGCGCATAGCCATACATCGCCTTTAGACTATGCGAGTCGATGCAAAGACAGGCGCGAAAATATATGCAGGCCTCCTCAAAATTGCCCTTTACGGCCGCAGATTCCGCTATACTCAAAAGTCCCGCGGCAAATTTTTCACCCCAAAGAGCATCTACAAATTTCAGATATCTTTCCCTATGCGCAAAATTCGGATCCATGCCCAGGATTACGGCCATATTTTCGCTCAGACGAATAGCCGAGATTCCTTTGCCCTCCTTTGCATCCGCAAAATCGCTCTGCTTAAAAGGCACTGGCACACCCTTCATAAAGCCCGCCACACCGCATTTTTCCATAAATCCTTCCGAAAGCTCCGCAAATACAAATTCCTTCATATTCTCCTGCAGATACCTTCCTACTCTATCATTTTTCACAACTCAAAACCTCTTTTTTTAAATCTCTTCACAGCCTCCGGATTCAAAGTATTATCCATATCCTCCTCAAGAAGATACCTCACCTCATCGATAATCCTCTCATCATCCTTCAGCTTCCAGCTTATATATTGGTACAAAATCCTATACATATCCTCTTTTTTATGCGATGACTCCGCATAGCCCTTCAGATTGTAAAATATGGCAAATTCTTCAAAGAAATCAAAGGGACTCGCCGCAACCACCCGTGTAATATATGCAAGCGTATTCGCAAAACCCCCGCGATTATAATATACATCGAGCAAATACTCCATCTGCTTGAGCCGCGTCAGCTCCTTCGCCGAAATAAACATATTCGAAATCACCTCATAAGGCGCCTTGCTCTTGAATTTGTAATCGTATTTCTCCGCCTGCCGCCTGATCTCCGTACCCTTGAGCAGCTTCAAAAAACCAAGCTGAAAGGCTCCGGCGCCCAGCTCATACACATCATTGAAGGACTTCTTAAAGGTCTGATAATCCTCAAATGGCAAGCCCGCTATCAAATCCACATGCACATCCGAATTCCCCAGCGACACAAGACGCCTGATATTCTCAAGCGTGAGCTCAAGGTCATTTCTGCGATTTATCGCGAGCAAGGTCTTTTGATTTGTAGACTGTATCCCTATTTCAAATTGAAAAAGCCCCGGCCGCGCGTTTGAAAGCAGGCTAATAAGCTCCGTGTCTATAAGATCGCCGCAAAGCTCAAAATGGTAGTTCGTAAGTCCCGTATCCCTGCTGATTATATATGACAATATCTGCCTGCAGCGTTCCCTGTCCCAGTTGAAGGTGCGATCTATAAATTTCACCTGCCGCACACCGCTGTATATGAAACGGTCGAGGTCGTGGCAAACCCTCTCAAGCGGCAGCGCCCGCATCTTTTTTTCCAGCGAGGATATGCAATAGGCGCATTTGTACGGGCAGCCCCTCGTGGATTCGTAGTAGATGACCCTATCCTTCTCGCAAGGAAAAAATTCGTAAGGGAATGGTACCGTCTCAAACACCAAAAGATCCGCGTCATCCGTCTGTGCTATACCTGCCCTCGCGGATGCGGAAACCTCGCCGTTTCCGGAAAAATGCGCCGTTCCCGCACGAAAGCTCAGTCCCTTTATATTTTCGAAATCGTGCCTTCCCTCCTGAAGCTTTTCAAGAAGGCAGCGCAGCGTATATTCACCCTCGCCCCTCACGATAAAATCCACAGCCGGATTTTCGCGCAAAAAAGCCGGCGCATCATAACTGACCTCGGGTCCGCCCATGATGATTATCACATCAGGGCAGGCCTTCTTCAGGTTTTCCGCCAGCTCTCTAAGCTTTTCGACATTCCAAATATAGCAGGAAAAGCAAATTATGTCATAGTCTCCCTGCACAAGATCATTGAAGATATATTCGTCGTCATTATTTATCGTATATTCCTTGAGCGTCAGCCTGTCGCAGACATCCTTTGATGTCACATACAGGTATTTGAGCGCAAGATTTGTGTGGACATATTTCGAATTGAGCGTAGTAAGGAGTATTTTTTTACAGCATCCTGAATCGTTCATCCTTCAATCTTCTCCTGTCCTGACCGGCGATTTCAAGCTCCCGAAGCAGCCTATCCTTGTCCTGAGGCAAATCGCCACGCAGATTGATATAATTTGAGGCGTGATTGCTTCTAAATACGCAAGGTCCTTCCATATCGATATTTTCGATGAGAAGCTTCGTCTCCGCGATCACCTCTTCCGGACGCAAAAGTTCAAATCGACCCGCGGCAATGTCGTCGTAAAGCGGCGCGCCCGGTTCTATCATCAAGGTGAGGAGTCCTACATATGAGGGATTCATCTCACTTATCATCTTTCCGGTCTCTATCGCGTGCTCCTGCCAGCCATTTCTGCCGGCAAGTCCCGAAATAAATGTCACGGAGGCCTTTATTCCGGAAGCCTCTATCATCCGCACAGCCTTTATGAGCTGCTCCGCCGTGACGCCCTTTTTTACGTCCAAAAGCACCTTGTCGCTTCCCGACTCCGCGCCTATATAGATTATCTTTACACCTTTTTCGAAGAGCAGAGCAAGCTCCTCCGGCGTCTTATGCAGCACATCATTTGCGCGGCCGTAGACATTTATCTGCCTGCATTCCGGAAAAAGCTTATTGATATAGTCCAGAATGCGCACAAGCTTTTCCGTAGAAAGGCAGAGGGCATCGCCGTCACAGAGGAAGATTCTCTCCACTCTGGCATAGCGGCGCCGAGCCATATCGAGATCTTCAAATACCTCCTCGACCTTTCTCACGCGAAAGCGCTTCTCCTTAAACATACTGCAAAAAGTGCATTTATTATGTGTGCAGCCGATAGTCACCTGCACCAAAAGACTATAGGCCTCACTAGGCGGCCTATAAATCGCCCCTTCATATCTCATATTCCATACCCCCTGAGTAATCACATCTTATCCGGCGCCGCTACTCCAAGCAAGCCCAGTCCGTTTCTAATCGTATTCTTTGCGGCCATTACAAGCGCAAGCTTTGCCACCTTCTCATCCTCATTATCCGTAAGTATATGCTCATCATGATAAAAACGATTGAAGCCCTGTGCCACATCCACAACGTGCCTCGTCACAACGGAAGGCTCATACTTCTCGCCGGCCTCGACAATTACCGCAGGGAAATCATATACAAGCTTTGCAAGCTCAAACGCGCTGTCGCTTGTCAAATAGCTCATATCGAGGCTCTTTACATTCTTTGCTTTTTCTACAGCCTCAGCACCCGCGTTTCTGAGCACGCTGGCTGCTCTTGCGTGTGTATATTGTACATAAGGACCTGTCTCGCCGTTGAAATCAAGCACCTTATCCCAGCTGAATACATAATCCTTTATTCTGTTGTTTGAAAGCTCCTGGAAGATTACAGCGCCTATACCTACCTGATGCGCGGTCTCGTCCACATTGTCAGTATTTACATTCTTTTCTATAACTATCTTTCTTGTCTGCTCTATCGCTCTATTGAGTACATCCTCAAGGAAGACTACTCTGCCGTGCCTTGTGGACATAGTACCCTCTTCAAGAGATACAAGGCCGAAAGGCACATGTACGCAGCTCCTTGCCCAGTCGTAGCCCAGCAGCTCAAGAATCTTTATCCACTGCTGGAAGTGCAGATTTTGCTGAGAAGCTACCACATAGATGTTTTTATAAAAATCGTAGTGCTCCTTTCTGTATACAGCCGCTGCTATGTCTCTTGTGATGTACAGTGTAGAGCCATCGCTCTTTGTGATGAGAGCAGGCGACATTCCATATTCTGAAAGGTCTACTATATGAGCGCCCTGGGATTCCTGCAAAAGGCCCTTGTCCTCAAGCTCCTTTACAAAGCGAGGCATCTTATCTGAGTAAAAGCTTTCGCCGGCATAGGAATCGAATTCTATTCCGAGCATCTTATATACCCTGTTGAATTCCTTGAGCGATTCCTCACGGAACCACTGCCAGAGCTCCACCTCTTCCTTTTCGCCTCTTTCAAGCGCAGCGAATATAGCTCTCGCCTCATCGTCAAGCTCAGGATGAGTCTCTACCTCTACGTGGAACTTTGTATAGTATGAAAGCAGCGTCTTTATCGGCTCACGAATGACGTCTTCCTTATTTCCCCAGCGTCTGTAGGCGCAAATCATCTTTCCGAATTGCGTGCCATAATCTCCGAGATGGTTGATTCTTACAGTATCATATCCCAGAAAAGCATAGATCTTATTTATGGAATTTCCTATTACGGTACTCCTGATATGCCCTATATGGAAAGGCTTTGCGATATTTGGCGATGAGAATTCTACGATGACCTTCTTGCCGCCGCCTATATTGCTTCTGCCATAATTTTCATCCTCGCCAACGGCTGCCTCAAGCACGCTTTCTACAAAATATTCCCTGGAAATGAACATATTTACATAAGCATTGACCTGCTCTACCTTTGAGAAGAGCTCATTTCCTTCGATTGATTTTGCAATTCCGGAAGCAATCATAGGAGGCGCCTTTCTCAGCACCTTTGCGAGCTTGAAGCAAGGAAACGCATAATCTCCCATCTTCTTGTCAGCAGGCACCTCTACCATTTCCTTGATTTCTTCAAGGCTTATGCCCTCCACGGCGCCAGAGAGAATCTCGGCAATTTTTTCTTTATAATCGACCATTTTTATTATTCCTTTCCTATTTTACTCAAAGACAGCCTTCTTGCAGGACACGTCTATTCTTTCTTCAAAGTCACAACGGTCACTCCGTCGCCGCCTTCGCCAAAGGAGCCCTTTCTAAAGCTCTTGACATGCTTATGCGACTTAAACATCTTTTGCAAGCCCTGCCGCAATATGCCCTCGCCTCTGCCGTGTATCACCGTCACCTGCTCGAGCCCCGCAATATACGCGTCATCGAGATACTTGTCGACCTCCGCCGTTGCCTCATCTAAATTCTGACCCTGTACATTTATGCTCACAGACACATTTTGCGCCTTTTGCTTGTAGAGATTTCCATAACTGCTACTCTTCTGACGCGGCTTTTTCTTTTTCTCCGTGCCATCGATTATTATAGTCAGATCCTTGATATTTACATTCACCTTTGCAAGCGCAAGCTGTACAAAGAGATCTCCCTTGTCATCAGGAAGCGTCAGCACATGGCCATTTTGCCCCAGGCTCACCACCTTTACGCGGCTGCCCACCTTGAGCTGCTCGGCCTTCGCGGGATTTTTGTTTTCCTCAATATGCATGACCTCTTTGTATCTGCCGGCCGCATCCTTGAGTCGTCTCTTGTTTTTATCGAGGCGCTTATTTCTCTCGCCGAGGCTTTCAAGCTTCGCAAGCTCCTTGAGCTCCTCCTGTACCTCTTTTGCGACACGTCCCGCCTCATCTACCATGGCCTTGGCCTCCGCACGGGCATCCGCGAGTATCTTTTCCCTCTGCGCCTCAAGCTTTGCCTGCCTTTTTTCAATTTCTTCCTTTTGCTTCTTTATCTCTACGCCTAAGGAAACGGCCTCGTCTCTCTCAGCCTCCGCGGCTCTTCTATCGGACTCGATCGCGCTTATGACCTCTTCAAATTCTATATCGCCCTTGTCGAGGAGAGTACGCGCTTTTTCTATAATATTGCCCTCAAGCCCGAGCTTTTTTGCGATTTCAAAGGCATTTGACTTTCCGGGTACGCCTACAAGCAGCTTGTAGGTTGGAGAAAGTGTATCTACATTGAATTCCATGGAGGCATTTTCTACGCCAGGTGTCGAAAGAGCATATTTTTTCAATTCCGTATAATGCGTGGTCGCAAGAGAGCTTGTACCGCGCGATGCGAGCTCTTCGAGTATGGAAATCGCGAGAGCTGCGCCTTCTGTAGGGTCAGTACCCGCGCCCAGCTCGTCAAGGAGCACAAGCGTCTCCTCATCGGCATTCTCCACTATCTCCACAATATTTCTCATGTGCGAGGAGAAGGTGGACAGGCTCTGCTCTATGCTCTGCTCATCACCTATATCGGCATATATCTTTTTAAAGACGCCCATTTCAGTGCCGGAGCTTGCCGGTATGTGAAGCCCCGCCTGAGCCATCATCGCAAGAAGTCCGACTGTCTTTAGCGTGACAGTCTTGCCGCCGGTATTTGGACCTGTGATTATCAATGTATCGTAATCTCCGCCAAGCTCCACGCTTATAGGTACGACCTTTTTCGGGTCTATAAGGGGATGCCTGCCCTTTTTGATGCGCATCATGCCATTCTCACTGAAGGTCGGCTCCGCTGCGTCCTGCTTTACTGAAAGCTTGCCCTTGGCAAAGATAAAATCAAGCTTTATCAGCAGCTTTTGATTATTTAAAAGCTCCTGACAATGCTCGCCGACATTGCCCGAAAGCTCCGCCAAAATTCTCTCAATCTCCGCCTTTTCCGCAACCTCAAGCTCCCGAAGCTCATTATTCAGATTCACAATGGCCTGCGGCTCGATAAACAGCGTCGCACCGCTTGAGGATTGGTCGTGCACGATTCCGGGGAATCTCGCTCTGTGCTCCTGCTTGACAGGAATTACATATCTTCCATCTCTCATGGTGACGATAGCGTCCTGAAGATAAGTCTTATTCTCCGCGGAATTGAGCATTTGATTCATGCGCGCCCGCAAGGCCTCATTTTGCCTTACAATGGCACGTCTTATGCTTTTAAGCTCAGAGCTCGCATTGTCGCTCATCTCATCCTCTGAAAGTATGCATCTGTCTATATTTTCCTCAAGGCGCTTTTGTATGGACAAAACCTCTCCCATCGACATTATAATAGGAAGCCTTGGAAGATCCGTCTTTAGAAAATTCACCACTCCGCGCGCCACCTGAAGATTGTACAAAACCTCCAAAAGCTGCTTCATGGTGAGTACGCCGCCCTTTTTCGCCAAATACAAGCTGTCCTCTATATCATAAAAAGCGCCGAGCGGCAGCGCGCCCTTTCTGATTATGGCTGTCGTAGCTTCTGTAGTCTCTGCCTGCATTTCCCTGATTTCACGCACAGAGACAGAAGGCAGAAGCTCGCCCGCCATTTTTTTTGCCATGGATGAGCAGGCCTGTGCCTTGAGCATATCTATTATTTTGTCATATTCAAGCACCCGAAATGCCTTCTCATTCATAAATTCATTTCTCCTAATGCCTATATTTTTAAAATCCGCGCTGTGCCTTCTTGAGTCTTTCTATCTCAGCCTTCATACGGACGTTCTCCATCTCAAGGTCAAAATATGTACTCTCAAGCTCCTTAAGCTTTGCGTTCTCCGCCTCTGCCTTTTGCCTTGTGACTGCGAGCAGCTTCTCCTCAAGATCCTTTGATTTTTCCTTGAGCTCCTTTATCTCGCTGTCCTTTGCGGATAATTCTTCTTCCATATTTTCCATTTTTTGCAGAGCGTTTCGTGAATCCTCCTTGTATTGCAAAAAATTCTTTTTTGCCTCCTCCCAAAGTCGGATATATTGCTGCACATCCGCTTTGAGCCTGGCATTTTCATCCTTTAGCTCCGCATCGCCCTCAAGAAGACCGTAATAGTCGTCCGCCGCATTTACCGCGGCAAGCACGGCAAGCGCAGATGTAGACGAAGGAGATATACTGCGCGCGATCTCCTTCATCTTCGCATCCACATAGTCGGCCACCCTGATGATGTGCTCACTTGATTGCTCTCCGGATATCACATAATCCTGCCCGTAAATCCGTACATTTACCCTATTCGCATCCATCAAAAACCGTAGCCTTCCTTTCATTCATTATCTATATAACAATCTATTATGCAGCGAGGCCTAAATCTCCCTCAGCACCGCACCGATCTTTTCGCGAAGAGCCGAAAGCACCGTCTCATGCACCGCCGTTACCTCTTCATCCGTAAGAGTCTTATCCGCCGCTCTGTATGTAAGCGCAAACGCGCAGCTCTTCTTGCCGTCCTCTACCTGCTTGCCTCTATATACGTCAAAGAGCTTTACCTTCTCAAGTATAGGCTGTGCCTTTTCACGGATGATATCCTCGATGTCGCCTACCTTTACATTCTCATCTACAAGGAGCGCGATGTCTCTTGATGTAGCAGGATATTTCGGAAGCGGAGTATAATGCTTCTCAGTATCGCCCTTTATGAGGAGCAATTCGAAATTCAGCTCGCAAAGATATGTGCGCTCTGAGATTCCATAGGTCTTCGCAACGTCAGGATGTACCTCTCCGATGATTCCGAGCTCCATATCCTCCTCGCCGTCTGCTACCTGTATTCTCGCGCATCTGCCAGGGTGGAAAGCGCCATATTCCGATTCAGCCACAAATTTGAGATCCTTGATGCCAAGCTCCTCTAAAAGCGCTACTACTCTGCCCTTCATGCTGTAGAAGTCCTCGCCTGCGCCATATGCACCCATGCAAAGTGAAAGCTGCTCATCAGGTACGTCCGCTCTGTCAAACATATTTGGCATAAATGTATTTCCTACCTCGAAGGCGCAAGCTGATGGATTATTTCTCGCATAGTTTCTGCCGAGCACCTCGAGCATATTCGGCATCAGGATAGTCCTCATTACGGAGGTCTCCTCGCCGAGCGGATTCAGGATCTTTACAAAATCTCTCTCCCAGGTATCCTCCTCAAGGCGCAGATTGTCCACACCTCTTGGGCTTACAAATGAGTAGGTCTGTATTTCGTTCATTCCAAGAGCTGTCAGCTCGTCTCTTACCTTTGCGCGGAGCGCGTAGCTGTCGGACATGAGGGACTGCGTATTCATCTTTGGAAGAGTCATAGGGATATTGTCATAGCCGTAAAGTCTTGCGACCTCTTCTATGTAATCCGCTTCTATCTTCATATCGCGTCTGATGGTAGGAGGTGTCACAAGCATGATGTCAGGATTGCCGCTGTCTTCTACCTTGAAGTCCAAAAGTGCAAAGTACTTTTCCATCTGCTCTCTTGAAATATCTATACCTATGACGCTATTTATTCTGGAGACTCTCACCTCGCAGGTCACGGCTCTCTCAGGATGCGGATAGATGTCCACGCTCTCTGCTACTACCTTGCCTGCTCCCGTAAGCTCCACAAGACGGCAGAATCTGTCTGCTGCTTCCTTGCAAAGGTTTGGATCTATGCCTCTCAAATATCTTGCGGCAGCCTCAGTCTTTAAGCCGAGCTTCTTTGAGGAGATTCTTACGCTGTCAGCGTCAAAGTTTGCTGACTCGAGGATTACAGTCTTTGTAGTCTCTTCTATTTCGGAATTGAGACCGCCCATGACACCGGCGATAGCTATAGGCTTCTTGCCGTCATTTATCATGAGTGTATCTTCAAAGAGCTCTCTCTCCTTGCCATCGAGTGTGACAAATTTGTCGCCCTTCTTTGCTACGTCGATGATTATTTTTCTGTCCTCTACGGTCTCGATATCAAATGCGTGCAATGGCTGAGCATACTCAAGCATTACAAAGTTTGTAATATCTACTATATTATTTATAGGTCTCTGGCCTGCCAGCATAAGTCTGTGCTGCAGCCACCAAGGAGACTGCTCAATCTTTACATCCGTGATGATACGAGCAGTATATCTCTTGCAGGCGTCATTTCTGATCTCAACCGAGAGATAATCGGAGGCCTTGCCCTCGCCGTGGCACTCGCAATTCGTATCAGGAAGAGTGATTTCAGATTCAAGAGCTGCCTTTGTATCCTTTGCTACTCCCAGCATTGAGAGCCAGTCGGATCTGTTTGGTGTAACATCGAGGTCTACTACGTCGGTATCGAGCTCAAGAGCTTTTACAATATCCTCGCCGATCTTGTCATCTCCGACCTGCAAGAGCCAGATGCCATCCTTTGAAATATATGGAGCTACCTTGTCGTCCCAGCCAAGCTCCTGCGGTCCGCAAAGCATACCGTCGGATTCCACGCCTCTCAATGCGCCCTTCTGAATCCTCGTGCCGCCCTCTTCCTTTTCCTTACCGTGAAGCGGGCCTGGTACAAGAGCATTGTCCAAGGCTACAGGCACATACGCGCCCTCATAGAGATTTGTCGCGCCCGTTACAACCTGCAAAAGCTCGCTCTTGCCTATATTTACCTGGCATACCACAAGCTTGTCAGCATTCGGATGCTGCTCTATCTTTTCAACCTTACCAACTACAACATTTTCTATCTCATCGCCGAAATGCCTTGAAGTCTCGAGTGTGATGCCAGCCATAGTCATCACATCACCGTAGCTTTCTCCGTCCATATCGACCTTTACATAATCATTTATCCATTTTACAGGTACCAACATTTCTATACACCCCTCTTCCTATTTGAACTGATTGATGAAACGCATATCGTTCTCATAGAACAAGCGAATGTCATCTACACCGTACTTCAGCATCGCTACTCTCTCTACGCCCATACCGAAAGCAAAGCCCGTATACTTCTCAGGATCTATGCCGCCGGCTCTGAGTACGTTCGGATGAGTCATGCCGCAGCCCAGGATTTCAATCCAGCCGCTGCCCTTGCATACATTGCAGCCCTTGCCGCCGCACTTGAAGCAGGACACATCAAGCTCCGCCGAAGGCTCTGTAAACGGGAAGTGGCTCGGACGAAGCTTTGTCTGTACGCTTGAACCAAACATAAGCTTCGCAAATTTATCAAGAGTACCCTTAAGGTCTGCCATCGTAATGCCCTCGCCTACAACAAGACCCTCTACCTGGTGGAACATAGGCGAATGTGTCGCATCCGGCGTATCGAAACGGAAGCATCTGCCCGGAGCTACCATCTTGATAGGAAGCTCGCCCTTGAGCATAGTCCTTATCTCTACAGGGGAGGTATGTGTACGCAAAAGCTGTCCCTCGTTCAGATAGAAGGTATCCGTCATCTCCCTCGAAGGGTGGTTTTGCGGTGAATTGAGCGCGTCGAAATTGTGCCATACGGTCTCAATCTCCGGGCCTTCCTCTATGCTGTATCCCATCGCGCGGAATACGTTTGTAATCTCCTCTATCGTAACGGTGATAGGATGCTTTGAACCCAGCTCAAAAGGCTTGCCCGGCTCAGTCACGTCTATCTGCTCTGCCTTAAACTTCTCAGCCTGTACGGCCGCCTTTATCTGCGCAAATTTTTTCTCAAGAAGTCCTTCGATCTCACTTCTTACGTTGTTTGCCGCCTGTCCAAGCTCCTTTCTCTCCTCAGGAGAAAGTCCGCCCATGGAGCGAAGTATCTCCGTCAGCTTGCCCTTCTTGCCCAAAACCTTGACTCTTATCTCATCTGTCTCCGCTATTGAGGCCGCTTTGGAAAGCTGTTCCTTTGCTTCCTGTAAAATTTTGCTTAATTGACTTTGGTCCATTTTTTATTCTCCTTTTCTGACCGCCTCATACATCAATATGGCCGCCGCCACTGCCGCATTCAGCGATTCTATATTCCCGTGCATAGGTATCTTTATCCTTATGTCCGCGCCATCCGAAAACTCCTCGCAGATACCATTGCCTTCGTTTCCTATTATGATGGCCGTGTCCTTGCTTATGTCCGCGTCATAGTAAAAGCTGTCCGTGTCGAAGCACGTCGCCGCCGTCCTCTTGCCGCATTCCTTCATGAGCGCCAATACCTCCCGCGGCTCGTCCGCAAAAAATATTGGCATTCTAAAGACTGAACCCATCGCCGCCCTTATGACCTTTGGCGAAAATACATCGGCCGTGCCCTTTAGCGCGATTATCATTGAAATCCCCGCGGCATCTGCCGTGCGGATGATGGTTCCGATGTTTCCCGGGTCCTGTAATCTATCAAGTATGACAACATTTGCGCCTTCTTTTTTTATCGCGGAAACTGCCTCGTCTCGCGTGAGCGCGGGCTTTTCGACTACGGCGATGATTCCCTGAGGCGTCTTTGTCTGAGCTATGCCTGAAAAGAGGCGGTCGCTCATGGAAAAGGTCTCAATTCCTTCAGAAAGCCCCCGCGGCAGGCTGCGCCGCGCCGTTTCCGCCTTTTCCAAAAAGCTCTCTGAAAAGATGACCTGCCTCATACGAGCGCCATTTTTTATAGCTTCTTCCAAGAGATTTTCACCTTCTATGAGATAAAGCCCCAGCCTGTCGCGATATTTCTTCGCTGTCAGTTGCATACATAATTTGTAAATTTTGTTTTCGTTTGAACGAATTTCTTTCATTGTCTATTTTTGATCTTGTTTCCTAAAATCGCAAAAAGGGCTATAGCAAATCTTGCCACAGCTCCTTTATTTCGTTTTATTTTTTTGTAAATCAAGTAGAGCCGCTATATCTTCTTTCTCAGGAATTTAGGAATTTCAAAGTTTGAATCCCCATTCAGGTCTTCCTCAGCCAGTCCTGAAATAGTCTCACCAAGAGTCTTTTCCTGAGTCTCGGCTTCATTTTCAGCTCCGGCTTCAGGCTCTTCACTATCCGCCGCTTCCCTGCCGAGTCCGTATACAGGCTCCTTCTGGGAATTTGCGCCCGGAAGCACGATTGTATCTTCCTTCAAGCCTCTGTCGGATTCGAAGCCCGTAGCGATGACTGTAACTATGACCTCATCCTGCATATCTTCCTTGATAGAAGTACCGAAGATGAGAATTACATCGTCGTCCGCAGCGTCTTCAATGGCATCCGCGATGTCGCTTACCTCCATCATGCCTATATCGAAACCGCCTGTGATATTGAGGAGTATAGCCTTTGCGCCATTGATCGTAGTCTCAAGCAGCGGGCTTTCGATGGCGCCCTTTACTGCCTGCGCTACCTTGTCCTCGCCCTTGCCGCGGCCTACACCCATGTGCGCTATACCACGGTCGCTCATTACAGTCTTTACATCGGCAAAGTCCAGATTGATAAGTCCGGAATCCGCGATCAGATCAGATATGCCCTGTACGCCCTGCTTGAGCACCTCATCCGCAAGTCCAAAGGCCTGCAGCATCGTGGTGGATCTGTCAGCTACCGCGAGCAACTTATCATTTGGTATCACTACAAGTGAGTCCACATATTTTTTAAGGTATGTGATGCCCTGCTCGGCATGGTTTTTTCTCTTGCGTCCCTCAAATTTGAATGGCTTTGTGACTACGCCTATAGTCAGTATACCCATATCCTTTGCGGCCTTTGCTATGATAGGAGCAGCGCCCGTACCTGTACCGCCGCCCATACCGGCTGTGATAAATACCATGTCCGCGCCCTGTATAAATTTCGTCAGGTCTTCTATATTCTCCTCAGCGGCCTTTTGACCGATCTCGGGATTTGCTCCCGCGCCCAGTCCCTTTGTCAGCTTCTCACCTATTTGAAGCTTTGTCTCCGCCATGGATTTTGTAAGCGCCTGCTTATCTGTATTTATGGCCATGAAATTTACACCCTTCAGGCCTGACTCGATCATTCTATTTACGGCATTGCAACCACCGCCGCCTACGCCTATGACTTTTATCTGCGCATTTGATTGCTCGTTTACTTCAAACTGTAGCATGGGTCTATTTCCTCCCCCGTATATGTCAAAATTCATACTTCCATTATTTTAGCATAAACTCCGCCCACTTGCACCTATTTTTGATGAAGTATTTTAAAAAAATTCAAGCAAAAACGGCGCGATGATTTTAAGCACCACGCCGTTTTGTTTTTTGTCAAAGCATTCCTTTTTCCGAGCGCAGCTCCGCTTCCGGCGCGATTTCTCTGGCAAGCTCTTCTTCTGCCTCCGGTTCTTCGTCCGTAAAGAGCAGTAAGCGCCCGGTATTTTGCGCGTTTTTAGTCGCTGCCCCCGGCTCATCCGCAAGCCCAGGCTCATTCGAAGCGCCCTCGCCGTTTCCGCTGCCGTCCGCACGTCTTCTGCTACTTCTTTCTTCAAGGAATTTATCGAGCGTCAGCCGCCTTATGACCGCAAGATTATTGAAAAGTCTGCCGCCGAAGACGAATATCGCCGCGTAGTAGAGCGGCACGCCGAGCTTGTCCCCTATAAATGTAAGCACTCCCGCAAGGATGGCATTTGTAAAAAAGCCCGTAACAAATATTATCGTATTGAAATTGCCCTTGAGATTTGCGCGCACGGCGCCCACTACCGAGTCCATACCCGCAAGCAGCGCCATTGTCACATAAAAGCTGTACTCGCTCGGATAAGATATATTCAGCGCAAAACCCGCAGCTATGCCTACTACAAGGCCTATTATCATGACTAAGATCAATTTTTTTCTCCCCCCTTGACAGGCTCCAGATATTTATTTTCGAATTCACCCGAATAGCCTTCTATGACGATGTCGCTCTTTATCTCAATCTCAAAAATCACACCGTAATCCTTCAAGGTAGTGCCATATCCGACCTCGTCGAGCAAGGCCGCAGACATTCTCGAAGCGTCCCCTATAGCGGTGATTACAAAGGGGCGCGCGTATGTGATGCCATTTATTCTTATAGTATATCCGGCGCATACGATTTCAGTGGTATTTACAATGCGCTGGCCATTTACCGCTATGGCCTCCGCACCGCTTCTTTTAAGCTCATTTACGACCATGAGTATGTCCGAATCATGCACGAGCACATTATTTATATCCTCGCCCTCATAGAGCGGCCTGCTTCCGTCATTTATGGTGATTTCTACGCCAGGACCATGCACGCTTTGACCACCTGAAAACATCTTGTATTGCAAAAGCTCCGCGGAAAGCGTCTTTTCCATCGCCTCGGTATCCTCTGATTGCATTTCCTGGCGATAGAGGTCAATTTTTTCCTGAGTTTCCTTGGCAATCTCACCGATGCGCTCTATCTCCTGCTGCAATGTCTCCAGATTCGTCCTGCACTCCTCGACCGCGCTCTGTGAGACATAGAGCTTCTGCCCGTCGGTAAGCTCCGATTGCACCACAATGCCTATGCCTATCAGCACACAAAGGCTAAATATGCATGCCGTCCTGCCCTTCATTGGGATGCCTCCCCGCTATCCGCTTCTTCTATCGGCTTTGCGTATTTAAAGGTAATCACGCCGCTGTATCTCGCGATTTTTACATTTTCTACCTTGTCTATAGCCACGCTGAGTCCGTATTTGCTTCTCATACTCTCCACGATGCCGCCCCTTATAGTGAGGGTGGATTCAAGGGTGTCGGGATTTCCTATCGCCTTTATCGTGTAGGGCTGAGCTGTGGCACGGCCATTTATCCTTATGGAGCTTCCGGCAAGACTGATCTCAGTGGTATTTACGATCCTTTGCTCATTTATGGAAATGGCCTCGGCGCCGGCTTCCTTTAGCTTATTTACAAGGGAAAGGAGCAGCTCGTAGTTGTAGGCTATGACGCTGTAATCCTCGATATAGCTTTCGGTATTTGGAGGATCCTTTATGGTGATGATGACTCCCATGCCTTCTACGTCGGTAACGCCCGCGGCTGTCTTGTATTTTTCATTGTCCTGCACAAGGCCGGAGATCAGCGTATCCTCTTCGGATTTTGCCTTTTCAATTTCGGACAGGCGTCCTTCAAGCTCAAGGAGCTCCGCCATCGCGTCTTCCTTTTCTGCCTGCGCCTCCTTTACGGCCTCTTCGTAGCTTTTAAGCTTTGCAAGAGGCACAAGGCCGCCCTGGTCAGAGCCTGATGTATTTGATATCTGAACCGACAGCACTATACCTACAAACAAGGCGATTATGCCCACAGCTGCCAATCCGCCGATTTTCTTCATTTTCATATTTTCTCCCGTTTTTTGTTTTCACGTATTCGAGGTTTGCTGCTAGCGGCCAGCCGTTAGCTACTGATTGCTTTTGCAAGTCTTTTCGACTTTGTGAGGCCTAAGCTGCCTAGATTCAATCTTCAATACACAGTGAGGCCTAAGCTGCCCTCGGGACCATGTGCAAGTCATTTGGTCCCGAGGGTAGGTGTAGGCCGAACATCTCTTACTCGATAGCCGGGCTGAAGGATATATAATTGTCATTTCCGATGCTGATGACGCCCCTTTGAGTATCCTTTGTATACAGGTCATAGAGTACTGCCTGCAAATCCCCGTTTTCCATGCTTTCAAGAAGATTTTCGGGCTTGCCCTGACACACGAGATAGTCATAGATATATGCCTTTATCATAACCCTTGAAATGTCTATCTTCTTAAAGTACATGTCATTTTCTTCCATGCTCTGCAGGAGCTCCAGCGTATCTGTCAGGACATAAGCTTCCTCGACCTCAAGTGGTGAACCGGGCTCTATGGTTTTGATGGTAAGCCCTTCTAAAATTGTAAGCTCCGGAGCAGTATCCACCTTGCGCAGAACCATACCGTCCTTATCTATGAGCACATATGTGTCACCGTAAGGTATGGCGGCTGCCTCCTGTCTCTCCTCCACAGTGATGATTATCGTATGCGGCAGCTTCTTCTTGATATCCACGCTTTTTATATATGGATCCGCAAGAAGATTTTCCTTCATATCGTGTACCGTTGCTTTGAAAAGATTTTCGCCTATGCTCGCTTGCGAGAGCTTTATGATTTGCTGCTTTGTATAATAGCTGTTTTGCTCGACCTGGATTTTTTGCACATCAAAAAACTCGGAATTCGCAAAATAATACAATCCCGCGCAAAGTGCAAGCAATATTAAAAATCTGAGGAAGTAGTGCTTTTTTCTCCTCTTCTTTTTCTTTCTCGGCTTTACTTGCTCTGCAGCCCTCGTATCTTCAGACATCTGTTTTCCTTTTTGCTATATTATACTTTATCAAATTATTTGTTGTAAGGAAGATTTGGGGTGGTAGCTGTCTGCAGGCCCTTGTGACGAGCAGCTAGAGGCAGCAAGCGATTCGAGCCAGGGTTTTGGCTGCTGCGAGCCTTTGGCACGGATTTTGCTCCGCAAAATCCGTGTGGACAAAGTCGCAGCCCAAAACCGGCGAGATGAGCTTAGC
>CAVHIG010000030.1:0-22128 GCA_963636105.1 Anaerovoracaceae bacterium | reverse complement strand
AAACCCTGGCTCGAATCGCTTGCTGCCTCTAGCTGCTCGTCACAAGGGCCTGCAGCCAGCTACCGCCCCCAAATCTTCCTTGTAACAAATAATTTGATGGAGGCTCGGCTACACCTACCTGAGGGACCGAATCGACTTGCACATGGAGGCTCGGCTACACCTACCTGAGGGACCGAATCGACTTGCACATGGTCCCTCAGGCAGCTTAGGCCTCGCTACATATGGAAAACTTGGAGATGCTTCCGCAGAGAGCATACGCCTCGCTGCATTTAAGGCATACCGCGCAGCGAACAAATGTTTGAATTTTATACTTGACAAAGAACATACATTCTGCTATTATTTAAGAAACGAACAAATGTTCACAAATTACATCTTAAAAATAACTGATAGGAGAGTGTGTTATGGAATTTGTATTTTCAGGTAAAAAATATAGAATCAAGTCAAGCTTCAGATTTACAATATTTATTTCAATTATATTGTTAATAGGGATTCTTTTTATAAACTCATTTTTAGGTCTTAGTGATGCCAGTGGCTTGAGCGATAATGAAGATAAGTATATGGAATTTACAGTAAGCTATGGAGATACCTTGTGGGATATTGCGGATATGTATATGTCTGACGATATCGATTTGAGAGAATGCGTTTATATTTTATGTGAGTTGAATGAGATCACCGCAGACAATATAT
Organism: Anaerovoracaceae bacterium; assembly: GCA_963636105.1. Lineage (GTDB taxonomy): Bacteria > Bacillota > Clostridia > Peptostreptococcales > Anaerovoracaceae > CAVHIG01. Next base: position 21,441 of record CAVHIG010000030.1, on the reverse strand, counting down.
ATCCGGGTCAGGTTATTTTGGTGCCTACAGCATAATAAAAAAATAGTATCTATTCCGAAAATTGTTATTTTAGGAATAGATACTTCTTCTAAAATACGCCCTTCTTTTCACTTATAAATTCCGCTATTCCGTTATAGGGATATTTTTTAGAAAACGACAAAAAAAATAAAATAACTGCGAAGAAATTTCAAACGCAGTTATTTTACTGATAAATTTCTATAGCTCGCTTTTGTTTTTGCGTTCAAAAGCGAGGTGATCCAGATAGCCTTGCATTATCAGTACCGCTGCCTGCTTATCTATGACTTCTTTTCGCCTTTTGCGGCTCAGATCAGCCTCGATAAGTATTCTCTCTGCCTGAGCTGTAGTGAGCCTTTCGTCCTGAAAAACAATAGGAATATGACTCATGCCGGAGCTTCTCATCTTATTTTCCAGCATTTTTTTAAATTCATAGACCTTCTCGGTTTGTGGGCTGTCTGTCCCGTCAAGCTTTTTCGGTAGGCCTACTACAACTGTATCACAGTCATATTGCTTTATATATTCCATCACTTTTCCGCAATCCTTTCGGATTCCGATTCTTTCTATGGTAGTGACTCCCTGTGCCGTAAGAAGCAGATCATCGCTCACTGCAACTCCGATGGTCTTATCACCTACATCGAGTGCTATTTTTTTTCCCATTTTATCCCACATATCTCCTATCTATTCTATATCGCTAGCAGTCCTTATGCTTGCTACTCGCTATATGTAAAATATAGACATTAAAAAGTTTATCTTAGAAAAACAGGCGGGATTAAGCCCGCCTGAAAAATTGACTGTTGTTGTATTCTTATTTTTTTAAATAAGCTCTGAGAAGCTCTTCTACCAAATCATCTCTTTCGATACGTCTGATAAGATTTCTAGCATTATTGTGTCCCGTAATATAGGAAGGATCTCCGGAAAGAATATAGCCTACCATCTGGTCAATAGAATTGTAGCCTTTTTCTTCCAAAGCATCGTAAACCGCTGTCAAAATCTCTAAGGTGGTTGTCTGCTCAATTTTTTCCATTCCATTGAATAAAATTGTATTTCTTTCCATTCCCTATAATCCTCCTTTGTATGCCAAGTATTACCTACATTGTATACATCGAATCAAGTAATTTCAAGCATTATCGTCAAATCTTAACAAAAACGTAACAAAGCTTTTGATTTACAGAAGAGTTTTCGCTACTTCAAAGGCATCATTTATCTTGCTTGCATCCTTTGCGCCAGCTTGAGCCATGTCAGCCTTGCCGCCGCCTCCGCCGCCTGCAGCCGCAGCTATCTTCTTTATCATATTTCCGGCATGATAACCCTTATCCAAAAGATCATCCGTCACTGATACCATGAATGTCACCTTGCCGCCATTATCTGCCGCAAGTACTGTAATCACGCCCTTTGCGCGGGCTTTTATCTCATCGGATAGACCTCTGAGCTCATTTATATCCATATCAGTGAAGGCTTTTGTGATAAGATGTACACCATTTATCTCAGCAGCCGCAGCAAGCATATCACCTACTACATCTCCCATGGATGCCTTCTTAAGATCTTCAACTTCCTTCTTGAGAGCTTTTATTTCATCACTCATAGCCGTAAGCTTTGTAGCAAGTCCCGCAGGAGCAGTCTTTACAGCATCTGCTGCCTGAGCCAAAATAGCCTCTGCCTCTTTTGCTTTGAGGAGTATGCCGCTACCGGTAACCGCCTCAATTCTTCTTACGCCGGATGCTACACCGCCCTCGGAGATTATTTTAAATGCTCCTATCTGGCCGGAATTTGCTACATGAGTACCACCGCAAAGCTCCTTGGAATAATCTCCTATAGATACGACTCTGACCTCATCACCGTATTTTTCTCCAAAGAGAGCCATTGCTCCGGTCTTTGAAGCCTCCGAAGCTGCCATCACATCCGTAGTCACAGGCAGGAAATTCAATATCTGCTCATTTACAGCGTTTTCTACCTTTGCAAGATCTTCCTTTGTAACTGCCTCAAAATGTGAAAAGTCAAAGCGCAGGCTGTCTGCCGTAACATTTGAGCCGGCCTGATGTACATGCTCTCCAAGTACATCACGAAGAGCTTTTTGGAGAAGATGCGTAGCAGTATGGTTTCTTGCTGTAGCATTTCTTCTTTTTGCATCAACTGCCGCATTTACCTTGTCGCCTATTTTCAGTGTGCCTTTCTCGACCTTGATTTTATGAGCAAAAACTCCGTGATGCTTTGTAACGTCAAGCACAGTTGCCATAAAATCGTTATTGTAAACCACGCCTATATCTGTCGCCTGACCTCCGCTTGTAGCATAAAACGGAGTCTTATCCAGGGCAACAAGCGCCGTTTCCGCTTCGCCTACTTCCTTTGCTCCGCCTTCGGCTCTTATACCTACTACTGTAGCCTCACCTGTCAAGCCTTCATATCCTGTAAATATCGTATCTACATCACTGAGCTCATCATCCGAGGCTTCTTTCCAGCCTTCGTTTTCGTCGCTGCTCTTTCTCGCGTCACGCGCCTGCTGCTTCTGCTTTTCCATTGCGGCATTGAAGCCGTCTATATCTGCTTCGCAAGCGTTTTCAGCAAGGATCTCCATCGTAAGCTCAAGAGGGAAACCAAAGGTGTCATAAAGCTTAAATACCTTGCTACCGTCAAGAATCTTTGCGCCCTGCTTTTTAAGATCTTCTACATAGTCAAGGATGATAGCTGTGCCCTTGTCCAATGTCTGCGCAAATTTTTCTTCTTCTATTGAAATTATCTTGTGGATATAGCTTTGCTTTTCTACAAGCTCAGGATATGCATCACCGGATACTTCTACAACCTTTGCAGCGAGCTCAGCCAAGAATGCTCCCTTGATTCCGAGAAGCTTGCCGTGTCTTGCAGCTCTTCTCAGGAGTCTTCTGAGCACGTAGCCTCTTCCCTCGTTTGATGGGATGATTCCGTCGCTTATCATGAATGTAGCGGATCTTATATGGTCAGTGATTACTCTGATCGAAACGTCTGTCTTTGCCTTGCCGTCCTCGTATTTTACGCCGCAAAGAGCTACGACAGCATCGAGTATGTGTCTTATTGTGTCGATATCGAAGATTGAATCCACGCCTTGCATTATGCATGCGAGTCTTTCAAGGCCCATGCCTGTATCGATGTTTGGATGAGCGAGCTTGCTGTAGCTTCCGTCTTCTTCCTTTGAGAACTGTGTGAATACGTGATTCCAGAATTCGATATATCTGTCGCAATCGCAGCCCGGCTTGCAATCAGGCTTGCCGCAGCCGTATTCCGGACCTCTGTCAAAATATATTTCTGAGCATGGTCCGCATGGTCCGAGGCCTATCTCCCAGAAGTTGTCATCTTTTCCAAGCCTTACAATATGTGACGGATCCATACCTATTGTCTTTGTCCAGATTTCATAGGCTTCATCATCATCCTCATAAATGGTAGCCCAGATTTTATCTATAGGCATCTCCATGACCTTTGTGATAAATTCCCAGCCCCATGTGAGGGATTCTACCTTGAAATAATTTCCAAAGGAGAAGGAGCCCAGCATTTCAAAGAAGGTGCCGTGCCTTGATGTGATGCCTACATTATCGATGTCGCCTGTTCTTATGCACTTTTGGCAGGTGGTCATACGAGGTGCCGGAGGTACCTCTGCGCCTGAAAAATACGGCTTCAGAGGAGCCATACCGCTGTTTATGATAAGCAGACTCTTATCACCCTTTTCAGGAATAAGAGAAAAGCTCTTTTGTCTGTAGTGCTCCTTGCTTTGATAAAAGCTCAGAAATCGTTCTCTAATTTCATTCAACCCAAGTTTTTCCATATATAAATTTCCTCCCGAAATCAATGTTTTACTTTGTGTACTAACCTTTTAATTTTAGCATATATTCATTTTTTTTTAAAGTAAAAATTGCATTTCCACTTTGCTTTTTTCAGAATTTTTCACTTATTCTCTTCTATTCTCTTCTATCCTCTTCCCTTTGCTTGCTACAATACCCATTCTTTTCAGATAAGATTAAAGTAGCAAGCATTTGGTATTAGCGAAAAAGATGTGCGCAAAACTTAAATTCGGTTTCACGCACATCTTTTTCATTATACTTTTTTGAAATCAAAAAGCTTTTAGTTGCTCATAAGCTTTTTCCAGTAGGTGCTGTAAAGCGAATCTGCCTCGCTTCCGAGATTTTTAAGAGTCTCGCTATTTGCAAGGATTTCCTCAGACGGGCTGAGCACAGGATTGTCAAGCAGCTCAGCAATCTGAGTATTTGGTATAGCATATGTCAGATACTCAAAATTTGCCTCCGCGGCTTCCTTTGTAAGCATAAAGTTTATCCAGGCCTCAGCGCCCTCTTTATTCTCAGACGTATTTGTAATAGCCCAGCAATCTGTCCAGATTTCCGTGCCCTCCGGCGGAATGAAGAATTCCAGATCCTCATTATACCCTTGCGCATACAGCACGTCTCCGGAGTTTATGACAGCGATACCGGCAGAGCCGCCTATCATGGTGTCTCTTGCGCCGTCATTATCATATTCGTACAGAAGTCCCTTTTGCTCAATAAGCAAATCCGTCATCGCGCTTATCTCTTCTTCGGATGTCGTATTTATCGAATATCCCAAGATCTCAGCGGCCACCATATATGCCTCTCTTATCGAATTTGGCATGATGATCTGATCCTGATATTTCTCATCCCAAAGCACATTCCAAGATGTCATATCTGCGCTGTCTACCATCTCAGTATTGTAAATTATGCCATATGTGCCATATGTGTGAGGCACGCAATGCAGCATTCCCGGGTCAAAGGCATCCACAACCTGATCCATGCTGTCCATCAAATATTCGATATTCGGTATGTTATCAAAATTTATCTCCGCCAGCAGGTCTTCCTCGCAAAGCTTTTCAACCATGTAGTCGGATACGCAGATTACATCATATTGTACCGTATTGTTTTTAATTACGGGATACATCTCCTCATTTGTATCGAAGGTGTCCAAAACCACCTTATATCCCGTCTCACTCTCGAAATCCGAAATCAGCGCCGTGTCGATATAGTCGCCAAAGCAATAGATGTATACCGTACCGTTTTCTCCTGTCGATGTATCGCCGCCGCAGCCGGTCAAAATACCGGTCATTAGGAGTGCCAAAATAAGTATCGAAGCCAATCCTTTTTTCATAATTAAATTCTTTCCTTTCCTTTATTTGTATTTTATCAGCGGTAACTGCCGTATTTTTCATGCTCCCGCTCGTGCCCTGCGAGAGTTTAGGACATTCACAGCGATGAGCACAATAAGCACAACAACAAATATTATCGTTGAAAGCGCATATAGCGAAGGCCGCACACCAACCTTTGCCTGGCTGTATATAAGAGTGGATAAGGTATTTATACCGGCTCCCCTTGTAAAATGAGTGATTACAAAGTCATCTGCTGACATTGTAAATGAAAGCAAAAACCCGGACATTATCCCCGGCATTATATCGGGCACAACTATCTTAAAAAAAGCATACATCGGCGTCGCTCCCAAATCCAAAGCGGCCTCATATGTGTGATTTTCAAGCTGTCTAAACTTCGGCATTACTGAAAGTATCACATATGGTATACAGAATGTGATATGCGCAAAGAGCACCGTGCCATAATTCAAAGATATGCCAAAGAGCAAAAACGAAAGCATAATCGATATACCTATTACGATATCAGCATTTAGTAACGGAATATTATTGAATCCCATGAGTATTGAGCGACTCCTCTCGCGCATAGAATTCATGCCGATACACGCCGCCGTGCCGATAAGCGTCGCAATTAACGCCGCCCATAAAGCAATGGTGAGCGTATTTACAAGAGCTTCGATAATCATGCGATTCGAAAAAATTTCCTCATACCATTTCAGAGAAAAGCCCATCCACTTTGTCATGGTCTTGCCCTCATTGAAAGAAAGCACCATGAGCGCCATTATAGGCAGATAGAGAAACAGCACTATGAGAAAGATGTAGAGGGTTTTCAAAAGCTTTTTCATATGACATTGCCCTCCCCGTTCCTGTCAAATTTTTCTATAAATACCATGCTGATTACTATGAATACCATCATGACAAGAGAAAGTCCAGCGCCCAGATTCCAATTGGAGCCAGTCGTGAATTCCTGCTCGATAATATTACCTATAAGGTTTACCTTGCCACCGCCCAACATGTTTGAAATAGCAAAGGTTGTAAGAGATGGCACAAATACCATGGTCACGCCGCTTACGATTCCGGGCACGCACAGCGGCAAAATTATCTTATTCAAAACCGTGAGCCGACTTGCGCCGAGGTCGTAGGCAGCCTCTATCACGTGCTTGTCAATCTTTATGAGCGCATTGTATATAGGAAGTATCATAAAAGGCAAATAGTCATAGACCATGCCCAGTACCACCGCGGCCGCTGTATTCATGATTGCAAGCTTTGGCAGACCTACAAGATTCAAAAGCTGATTTATAACGCCGTTTCTTTCGAGCAGTACCTGCCATGCCATCGTGCGCAGCAAAAAATTCATCCACATAGGGAGAATGAAGACAAAGACAAGGAAGCCCTTGCTCCCAAGCCTGCTATCCTTTAGGATAAGCCCCAGCGGAAAGGCCAAAAGAAAGCATATCACCGTACTCACAAGCGCAAGAAGCAGTGACAGCCACAGCGCTCCCGCGTGCTCCGCTGTGACAATAGCCGTGATATTCTGAAGAGTGAAGGCACCGCTCCTGTCCGTAAAACCGTAAAAAGCTATGACGCAAAGCGGTATCACCGTGCCGCATATTATAAAAAGTATAAACGGCGCCGAAAAAAGTTTTTTAGTCATCTACCGATATAGCCTCCTCGTCCTCAGATTGCGGTTTGTGCATAATCTGTATATTCTCCGGCAAAACGCTCATCGAGACCTCCGTCCCCACAGGATAGCTTACCGTATTTTGAACAAGCCACTCAAAGCCGCCGGCCTCTATGCACATCTCATAATGCACTCCTATAAATACATTTGAGGTCACCACGCCGTCGATTATACCCTGACCCGGCTTTGCGATTACGATGTCCTCAGGCCTTATCACAACGTCCACCGGCTTATTGCGTCCGAAGCCCTCGTCTATGCAAGGAAATACGCAGCCGCAAATTTTGACAAGCCTGTCCTCCACCATGACGCCATCCACAATATTGCTGTCGCCTATAAAGTCCGCAACAAACGCATTTTCAGGCTCATTGTAGATTTGCTCAGGCGTACCCATCTGCTGGATATAGCCCTGATTCATCACGACCACAAGATCCGACATTGTAAGCGCCTCCTCCTGGTCATGCGTCACATAGAGGAAGGTGATGCCGAGCTCTTTTTTCAGTCTGATAAGCTCATATTGCATCTCCTGCCTGAGCTTAAGGTCAAGCGCCCCGAGCGGTTCATCCAAAAGCAGCACCTTCGGCTCATTTACAATGGCTCTTGCAATCGCAATTCTCTGCTGCTGACCACCGCTTAAGGAGTTTACGGCCCTTTTCTCATAACCCTTGAGATTTACAAGCTTCAGCGCGTAATCTACCTTGTCCTTTATGTAATCCTTGCTTTTTCCGCTGATTTTAAGGCCGAATTCTATATTTTGCGCCACGTTCATGTGCGGAAACAGCGCATATTTCTGGAACACCGTATTTATGTGTCTTTTGTTTGGCGGAAACTGCGTGATGTCTCTGCCGTCGAAGAGTACCCTGCCGGTGTCCGGGGTCTCGAAGCCGCCTAAAATTCTGAGCGTGGTAGTCTTGCCGCAGCCAGATGGCCCGAGCAAGGTTATAAATTGATTTTCCTCGATTTTCAGATTGAATTCATCAAGTACGACTTCGCCGTCAAATGATTTGGAAATGTCTATAAGTTCTATCAGTGCCATACTTTAAATCAGAAGCTTGGAGGAGTGCTCACCCACAAGACTTCGGCTCCTTTCTTTGATGTAATATAATGCTTTTTGTCTGAAGTATAGTAAAAGGATTCCCCTTCCTTCGCCTTATATTTATTTTTTCCGAGGATTATTGTGATTTCACCTTTAAGCACATAGCCGAATTCTTCACCCTCATGCGGATTGTCGGGATAAGTCTGCCCGCCTGCTTCTATAGTCATTTTGATAGGCTCCATCATATTCTTTTGAGCATTCGGAATGATCCACTCCGTCTTGTTTTTCAGGCCATCGTCATCCTTTTCAAAATAGTCCTCATAGCCGAATACAACCTGCAGGCTCTCCTCCTCTGCCGCGAAAAATTCGCTGATCGTAGTCCCCAGGCATTGAAGCAAATCCTCAAGCGTTGCTATAGACGGCGACGTGAGATCATTTTCAACCTGCGAAATAAAACCTTTCGAAAGCTCACTTCTATCAGCAAGCTCCTCTTGCGTCAAACCCTTCAAAACCCGCAGCTCTCTTATTTTCGAACCGATTTCCATATTTAGGACCTTCTCCCTAATTATCTTTTTATGACAAGCAGCAAGATGCTTGCTACATTTATTCCAAGCAAATATACAGTAAGAAAAGGCGTCGAAAAAAGCCGCCCTTCCGAAAACCGCAATATCCGCGGAATTAAATATTTTTAAACTTCAAGTTTAGAAATACTAAACTCGCCATGAATAATCATATACTCTTATATCCTAAATGTCAAGGCTTACTATGAAAAAGAATTGAAAATTTACAAAGACGTCGCAGGCAAAATAAAAATGCCGCAAACCATGAAATTCCAAAGTTTGCGGCCATATCACATCTTGGCTTATTTATATCTAAAGTATCCGAAGGTATAGCAAATGATTTGCGTTTGGCAAGAAAGGCTTAGTATAAGAAATAAGCACAGGCCAAAAGAATGAGCAAAAATATTAAATTCGCCGCGGTAAAATACAGGATGTACTTTGTGCAGACATTTTTGTCCTCATTTGCAACATATTTGAATGATATCAAGCTGGCCATAGAGGCTATCAGGGTTCCGAGTCCGCCTATATTTGTGCCTATGATAAGTGCGCTATAATTCTTTGTAAAACCGGAAAGGAGCAGCGCAGCCGGGACATTGCTTATGAGCTGCCCTACCGCGACAGCTGTCAGCATCTCATGTCCTCGCATTATATCGCGCAGAAATAGGCTGAAGCTGCGCAGCTCGCCTATATTGCCTATAAATATGAATAGCGCAATAAAGGTGAAGATCAGGGAATAATCGATCTCCTTTAAAAGCTTTCGATCAAGCAAAAGCACCGAAGCAAGGACAACAAGCAGTACTATCCAATAATTCAAAAGATTGGCAACTGCCAGCAGACATAGAAGGAAAAGCATTGTATAGGCGGCGACCTTATATGCGCTTCCATGAATCCTTTTGCCGGTAAAATTCAATTCTATGTTTTCCCTATTTTTGCCGCATTTTATCCATATCCATAGAGTCAAAAGCAAAAATGCTACTGCGGTGAGCGGCAGCATGGAAAGAACAAAGTCCGTAGCATCCATATGAGCCTTCCCGCTGAGATAAAGATTTTGCGGATTGCCTACCGGAGTCAGCATACTGCCAAGGTTTGCAGCAATGGTCTGCATCACAACAGTAGGCACCATCCATCTCCTTTTCGCAGCCTCTCCCAGCATCGAAAGCACTACGATGGTAAAAGGGACAAAGGTTATGAGAGCTACATCATTTGTAATGCCCATGCTGAAAAAAAAGCACATCATAACCAGAAGCAATATCAGCTGTCTGATATTCTTTACATGCGAGAGCATATCCTGAGCAAGCTCGTCAAAAACTCCAAGCTTTTTATAACCTTCCATGACTATAATCAAAGACAGCAAAATCGATAATGTGCGAAAATCTATATACCCCGCAATATCGCCCGCATCGGGGCTTACAAAAATAGACGAAACAATCGCAAGCAAAATTGAAATGCTCAAAACTATATTTCCATAAAAAAACGAAACGACCTTACTCAATTACTTTACCTTACTTTGCTCTTTTTTTATTTTTTCAGCTTAAATAGCTTGGAATTTACTTAAACGGTATCAGAGCTACCTGTCTATCAGTTAGAAGCAGGTAGCTCTTTTAGTTCTATTCCCATTCGATCGTAGACACCGGTTTGTCGGAGATGTCCCAGAGGACTCTATTTACGCCCGGTACCTCAGCGATTATTCTGTCTCTTATCTTAGCAAGTGTACTAAATGGAATTTCTACAGAGGTTGCGGTAACTGCGTCTACCGTGTCGATCGCGCGGATGATCGCTGCCCAGCCCATGTATCTCTTTCCGTCTTTGATGCCGGTGGATTTGAGATCCGGAATCGCTACAAAGTACTGCCAAGGAGTAGGATTGAGTTTGCCTATTTCCTCGCGAGCAATTGCGTCTGCTTCTCTTACAGCCTCGAGTCTGTCTCTTGTAATCGCGCCTGTGCAGCGTACGCCAAGACCAGGTCCTGGGAACGGCTGTCTGTAAACCATGCTATCCGGCAGTCCGAGAGCCTTGCCTACTACACGTACTTCATCCTTATACAATAATTTTACCGGCTCTACAAGCTCAAATTTCATATCCTCCGGCAGTCCGCCTACATTGTGATGCGCCTTGACACCGTCACTTTCGAGGATATCCGGATAGATAGTGCCCTGAGCAAGGAATTCTATTCCTTCCAATTTTCTTGCTTCCTCTTCAAATACACGGATAAATTCGGCGCCTATAATTTTTCTCTTCTTTTCCGGCTCCTCTACTCCCGCGAGTTTGTCAAGGAAACGATCTACAGCATCTACATAGATCAAATTTGCGTTCATCTGGTTGCGGAATACTTCTACAACCTGCTCCGGCTCACCCTTGCGAAGCAAGCCATGATTTACGTGTACACATACAAGCTGCTTGCCTATCGCCTTTATCAAAAGTGCAGCTACCACTGATGAGTCTACACCGCCAGAGAGTGCAAGCAGAACCTTTTTATCCCCTACCTGCTTTTGAATTGCCGCTACCTGCTCAGCGATAAAGGCTTCAGCCTGCGCCTGATTTGTGATTCTTTCCATGCTTTCCGGTCTTTTGTTGCTGTCCATAAATCCACCGCATAGTGTTTTCTATAATACAAAACACTATATTCCTTTCTATATCATATTTTAGATAAGATGCGTAGGAGCATCCATATAACTGTAAAAATTCTTCGCCGTTTCTACAACAAAATTGAACTATGCTGCAAAAAGCAAGCTCTAAAATTTAAAAAATCCCGAATATGCCGTCGGGAGATAAAAGACGCCCTATCGTATGATAGGTGGGTGCGCTGTTTCCGCTTCTGCCTTCCCCTGCAATGGAGGCTTGGCATAGGCTGACAAAAACCCGCGCTCCCGTAGCTAAAGTGTAGGTTCTTTTATGATTCCCTAACGTACATCTCAGGATATTTTTATTGTGTCAAATTCTATTCCTCTTCATAGAGGTCAATTCCGCAATTTGTATGTACCTTCTGTACATCGTCATTGTCCTCAAGAAGATCTATCATCTTTCTGAGATTTTTGATATCATGCGGATCCGATGGGCTCGACTCCATTGAAGGCACATATTCAATGTCTGCCTCAGCTATTTCGTAAGTCGCGGACAGAGCATTGTATACATCAGCATAAGCCGATGGATCAGTCAAGATTTCGAAGCTGTCCTCGTTTGAAGTCATATCGTCAGCGCCTGCTTCCAGAGCCGCTTCCATCAATGAATCCTCATCTATATCATCTGTCTTTTCAATAAGGATGACGCCTTTTCTGGCAAACATATAGGATACGCATCCCGGTGTGCCTAAATTTCCACCGTACTTATCAAATGTAGACCTTACCGCGGAGGTAGTTCTGTTTCTATTATCTGTCAAAGCCTCTACAATAATAGCTACGCCACCCGCGCCATAGCCTTCAAAGCTAAGCTCTTCGTAAGTCTCACCTGCGAGCTCTCCTGTACCCTTTTTGATAGCTCTTGTAATATTATCATTCGGAACGCCTACGCCTTTGGCTTTTTCTATGGCAACTCTGAGGGTTGCGTTGTATTCCGGATCTCCTCCGGCCTTTGCTGCTACTGTAATAGCTCTTGCGTATTTTGTAAATATAGCGGCTCTCTTTGAATCCTGAGCTGCCTTACGACCTGCGATCGTACCGTGTCTACCCATGGAGACACCTCCTAACTCTAAAATGTTTTGAAAATTAAATACGTGATATATTCTAACACATATTAAATTTCAATTCAAGATTTCAATTAAGGTTTAGTCAGAAATTTATGCCCTTGCATTCTTTTCCTTTATTTCCAAATTTTTATGCGCAGTCGCCATCATAAGCTTTATTCTGTTTAGCTGGTTGACCTCGCTTGCACCCGGATCATAGTCAATAGCAGCTATATTTGCCATAGGATCATACTTTCTGAGAGCTTTCATCATGCCCTTTCCTGTCACATGGTTTGGAAGGCAGGCAAAAGGCTGCAAGCATACAATATTTTCCACACCATTATCTATGAGCTCCACCATCTCACCTGTGAGCAGCCAGCCCTCACCGCATTGATTTCCAAGCGAAATAACCTGCTGCGCTCTCTTTGCCGTATGCTCAATCGAAGCAGGCGGATCAAAGTGCTTTGAAAGCTTGAGCGCCACCTTTGCCGGCTTTCTGAAATACTCAATAAGCTTTATCGCCAGAGCATTCAGCTTCATAGTCTTCTTGCTTCCGGACAGATGCTCATAATTGAATTTCTTGCTGTACATTCCATAAAGGAAGAAATCAATCAAATCAAGCACGACAGCCTCTCCGCCCTCTCGCTCGATTACACCGACGATATCATTATTTGCCGTCGGATGATATTTTACAAGAATCTCACCTACCACACCAACTCTCGGCTTGCTTATCTTCTTGAGCGGCAGATTATCAAATTCTCTCACCATGTTTCTCAGATTATTCTTGAAATCTTTCATATTGCCATTTCTGAGATTTTTCTTTATGATTTCAGACCAAAGCTCTGCCAATTTATCCGCAGTACCGGAAACTTCCTCATATGGGCGCGTGCGGTAGAGTATCCTCATCAGGGTATCTCCGTACACTCCGGCCATAAGAGCGCGCTTTATAAGCTTTGGCTTCATAAGGTCAAAGCCCGGATTCTTCTCAAGACCCACCATATTTACAGAAATTACAGGAATTTGCTCCATATGGAGATCCCGAAGCGCCTTTCGGAGCAAGGCCACATAATTGCTCGCCCTGCAGCCGCCTCCGGTCTGAGACATAAAGATAGCTGTCTTCTCCAAATCATATGCGCCGGACTTGAGCGCCGAAATAATCTGCCCGAGCGATACAATAGTAGGATAACAAGCATCATTATTTATATAGCGCAGTCCCTCATCCACGGCATTTTTATCTACAGGCGGCAAAAGCACCGCATTGTAGCCGCTATATCTGAGCACCTCCTCTATAAACTGGAAGTGTATAGGCGACATTTGAGGAATAAGAATCGTATATCTGTCATCACGCATCTTTTCCGTAAAGAGCTTTCTTTCAAAGTGATCGTTACTTTCGTGAGGCTTGATTCCGTTTTTCTTTCTTTCTGACATAGCCGCGGCCAGAGATCTTATCCTTATCCTTGCGGCTCCGAGATTTGAGCCCTCATCTATCTTGAGCACGGTATAGAGCTTGTTGCAGCTTCTCGCGATTTCCTCTACCTGATCTGTGGTAACGGCGTCGAGTCCGCATCCGAATGAGTTTAGCTGTATCAGCTCGACGTCTTCTCTCGTGCCGGCAAAAGTAGCCGCTCTGTAAAGGCGTGAATGGTACATCCATTGATCCAGTACTCTGATAGGCCTTGTAAGCGTCGCGAGATGAGCTACAGAATCCTCTGTAAGCACCGCCATGTCAAATTGCGTGATAAGCTTATCTATGCCATGATTGATCTCAGGATCCAAATGATAAGGGCGGCCTGCAAGGATAATACCCTTTATGCCATGCTCCTCTATGTACTTTAGAGTGCGCTCTCCCGCCTGCCTCATATCGTGCTTGAAATTCTCATCTTCCTTCCTGGCCTTTACTACGGCTGCCTTGATTTCGTCTTTGGAAATAGAGCCGTTGAAAAGTCCTGTGAGCTCACGCATCAGACATTCGTCATCATCATATGGCAGGAAAGGATGACTGAATACCACATTGGAAGCGGCAAAAATATCCTCCATATTATTTCCGATTACCTCCGGATATGTGGCCACTATAGGACAGTTGTAATGATTTGGCTGAGTAGTATCCTCTATGCGCTCATAATTTATGCTTGGATAGAATATCCACTTTATGTCATTATCCACAAGCCATTTTACATGTCCATGTACAAGCTTTGCGGGATAGCAAGCGGTATCGGATGATATAGTCTCCATGCCCTGCTCATACATCTCCTTGCTTGACTGCGGTGAAAGCACGACTCTAAAACCAAGCTCAGTGAAGAAGGTAAACCAAAACGGATAATTCTCATACATATTGAGAACTCTCGGTATTCCGACCACGCCGCGCGTAGCAGCTTCCTCGGAAAGCGGCTCGTATTCGAAAAGACGCTTGAATTTGTATTCATAGAGGTTTGGAAGATTATTTGAATTCTTTTCCTTGCCCTCGCCCTTTTCGCATCGATTTCCTGTTATATAACGGCTTCCGTCATTGAAGCTATTTATAGTAAGCAGACAGTGATTTTCACAGCCGCCGCATCTTGTATGTGTATTTTTTATAGTAAAGCTGTCGAGAGCTTCAGCTGTAAGTAATGTCGAGTGCGCACCCGTTTCATGATTTTCTCTTGCGAAAATAGCGGCGCCATAGGCTCCCATAAGTCCTGCTATATCAGGCCTTACCACATCCTTACCGAATATCAGCTCTATACTTCTGAGGACGGAATCATTTAAGAACGTACCGCCCTGAACGACAATCTTTTCACCTGCTTCGTCCGTATTTCTAAGCTTTATAACCTTGTATAGCGCATTTTTTACAACGGAGAAGGAAAGTCCCGCGGATATATCTCCTATGGTAGCTCCTTCCTTTTGTGCCTGCTTTACCTTGGAATTCATAAATACGGTACATCTGGTACCCAAATCCACAGGTGCGCTCGCAAAAAGTCCTTCCTTTGCAAAATCGGCTACGCTCATATCTACAGATCTAGCATAAGTTTCTATAAAGGAACCGCAGCCGGAAGAGCAGGCTTCATTCAGCATGATATTATATATAGCTCCGTCCTTGATTTTCATGCACTTCATATCCTGGCCGCCGATATCAAGGATAAATTCGACTCCGGGCAAAAATTCATTTGCTCCCTTATAATGAGCCATAGTCTCAATTATGCCGCCGTCCGCCTTGTATGCGGCCTTTATAAGGCCTTCTCCATAGCCTGTCACATATGTGCTTGCGATATAAGCCTCCGAAGGCAGCAGGCTATAAAGCTCGCGAAGCATTTGCATTGTAGCCTCTACAGGCTTACCTTCATTACCGCGGTAGAAGGAGTATAGCAAATTGCTCTCTTTGTCTATAAGTACAGCCTTTGTTGTTGTAGAGCCTGCATCTATTCCAAGGAAAAGCTCACCCGAGGCCTTCTTTATATCTGCCCTCTTTATTTTATCCTTCTCATGTCTCGCTTTGAAAGCCTCATAATCCGCCTCATCCTTGAAAAGCGGCTTTATGTGCTTTGTATCGGAAAGCATCTCAGGATCTGCGTTTTTTATTGTATTTACAAGCTTTTCAATGCTGGTCTCCTCTTTCGACTCCGCAAGAAGTGCAGCTCCCATAGCTACAAAATACTGCGAGTTTTCAGGGAAAATCACCTGCTCCTCCGTAAGATGCAGCGTCTCGATAAATCTCTTTCTAAGCTCTGAAAGGAAAAACAGCGGTCCACCGAGAAAAGCGACGTTTCCTTTAATAGTTCTGCCGCAGGCGAGCCCGCTTATTGTTTGATTTACTACAGCCTGAAAAATCGAGACCGAAATATCCTCAAAAGCAGCTCCATCATTTATGAGCGGCTGAATATCCGTCTTTGCGAATACACCGCATCTGGCAGCTATTGGATATATTGTCTTATATTTTTTTGCGCCTTCATTCAGACCATTTGCGTCAGTATTCAAAAGCACTGCCATTTGGTCAATAAACGCGCCCGTTCCTCCGGCACAAGTGCCATTCATACGCTGCTCAACAGTCGCGCCGTAAAAAGTAATCTTTGCATCCTCACCGCCGAGCTCAATCGCTACATCAGTCTTTGGAATGCACTCCTCAACGGCCTTTGAGCACGATATCACCTCCTGCTCAAAAGGAAGTCCAAGGAGGCTTGCCAGCGAAAGTCCACCGGAGCCCGTAATCACGGCCTTTACCCTGAGATCCCCCTTCTCACGATAAAAATCCTCCAAAAGCTCACTCACCTTCAAAAATACATTTGACATGTGACGCTCATATCTGCTGTATACAATTTTATCATTCTCATCAAGAAGCACGAGCTTTACAGTCGTCGAGCCTACATCTATTCCAAGCTTCAATCCCATATTCGAAAATTACCTCCGTCTTTGAAATTTATACCATATTATTGCACGAAAAAAGCGTATCATAAAATACGCTTTTTTTCGTAAATTTTCGGCAATTTAAGAGTTTTATGTGATTTAATACTTTAGTTGTAGCTTAATTTTCCTGCAAATTCAGGGTATTATATACGATCACCGCTGCCTCGGCATTTGTAAGCAAGCTGCTTCCGTTGAATCTGCCATTTGTATCTCCCTTCATTATTCCGAGAGCCTTCGCAAGAGCTGCATATCCCTCGTAACCTGCAGGCACCTTATCCTTAAATACATTTTTGTATATAGCGGACTGCTCGCCGGCCTTTTCAAGATTCATATATCGAATCATATATTTTGCGGCCTCAGCGCGCGTAACATTTGCGGCAGAATTCTTCTCGCCTTCCTTTAATACGCCTCTGTTTATCATAAATTCATAGAAGTCTTCCGTATTATAGTAAGCTTCTATTGTCGAAAAGAGATATCTCAAGAAGTTTTCCTGCGTGATCTTTGAATTTCCATTGAATTTTCTGTCAGTGCTAGGGAGGTAATAACCATTATCCAGGAGTTTTTTTACAGTACTTTCGTACCATTTGCCTTTTATGTCACTATAAGCGGAAACGGCGCTAGTGTCTCGATATGCCTCGCCTCTCGAATTTATCTTTGCGCCTGTAAACGGGTCGATATTGTAAGCAAAGCTTCCGGAGAACCCGTATACCATAGCGATATTATTGTCAACCGTGATTATATACTGCGCATTGAATCCATCTTTTACAAATTCATCCAAAGCAGCCTTCTCGGAGATGACTTTATCTACGCTTGCAAAGGTCACATCATTATACCAGGTCAAATCATAGGATGTAATCTTGCCATCAGCCTTATTTACTGTGATGCAGATTCCATTGTCGCTATATTCTATGCCGTTTACCTGACGCTTATACCAGAAGGTATAGCTGTCAGTGCTGTAGTCATTACGCTCTGTGTATACCATCTCAGAGCTTTTTTCACTTGCAGCGTTCTTAATAAAGTTGTCCGCTATATTCTTGGCTTTTTCCTTACTTATACCTTTTTCGGATGAATTGTCATCATATACGTAATATGAGAGCAGCTCGCCGGTCTTTGCGTTTACAGAAGCATCTCCGTTTTCAAAGGAGAGATACATAATATATCTATCCTTTTCATAAGGATCTTTATTTATACTCTTAGAAAGAACCTTTCCATTTTTGCTTATATCCGAGCAATATTTTGCGATGATTTTTACTGCCTCATCCTGTGAGATAAATCCTGCCGCGGTATCTACCTCGGCCTGCTCTGAAGGTGTAAGGCTATCGCCTTCGCTCTCAGCAGTCTTATACTCGGTAGCCATCGATGAACCCGCATAACCGCCGCCGTTGTCGAAATTCGTCTGTGCGGTGACCTTCTCGCCGTTTACGGCATCGATATAAACAGAACTATCTTCTATAACATACGCCGGGAAGCTTGTCCTGGTTTTTGCCTGATAATCAGTCTTTGTCATATAGCAAAGCTTTACGCCGATATTTTCGAGGTACTTTTCTACGGCCTTATCCTTGCTCATCGCATTGCTGACTTCAGGATAAGTGAGCTTCTTTTGAAGCTCGGCTGTAAGGTCTGAGCTTTTGTCATAGCAATAATAGCTTTCAACCTCGCCTGAGTACAGATCTACTGTAATTGAAGTATTTACAAAGGCAAGAGGCAGACCATTTACAGTCATATCGTAATTCAGATAAAGATAACCATAGCTTGCATTTTGATTTTTTAAAGCATAACCCTGGTACTTATCAGGCATTGCCTTATTCAGAAAAGCCTCAGCTGCTTTTTGTCCCTCTTCTGAGGATATCTTACCGAGTCCCGTCCTATCTTGAGAATCAATATACTTGTAGAAGCTTGTCAGATTATAGCTTGCATCCATAGTGACAGTGATGCTTGAATCGCTGCTTGGTTCTGTCCAGGTGAAGGTCCAGACTGTTCCGCTCTCCTCAGCCCAAGAATAATAGTCAAAATCACTAAAGCTATCCGGCACATCTACAATGGCTTTTGCTTCTTTTATAGCTTTTTCAAGCTGTGCGCTGTTTGCCTCGTCTGCAAATACTGGCATTGCCAGCGAAAACAGCATCGCCAGCACCACTAATACAGATATTGTCTTTTTCATAAAAATCTCCATTCCTTTGAATTCCGCCGCCTTGCGTCGGCCCTTATACTAATTTTTGCAAAATTGTGAATCACATTTACGATAAGTAGACGCAAGGCAAAAAGCAAAAGTTCCCTAGGTATAGGATTATTCTTCAAAAAAATACAGAATAGAAACCTTTTGCATCCTATCCTGTATTTTTTAAATGTATACTTTTTCAAACTACATTTGAAGATTTGGGGGTTAAAGCTGTCTTTGGCCTGGTGTTCCTCGCAGGAGACAGCTAAGCTCATCTCGCCGGTTTTGGGCTGCGACTTTGTCCACACGGATTTTGCGGAGCAAAATCCGTGCCAAAGGCTCGCAGCAGCCAAAACCCTGGCTCGAATCGCTTGCTGTCTCTAGCTGCTCGTCACAAGGGCCTGCAGCCAGCTACCACCCCCAAATCTTCCTTGCAACAATAATTTGAAAAAGCATAAATCCAGTAATTTTCCGATATGCAATTGACATTTGAAGAATAGTTGTTTACAATTTTTTATGCTCGGCGGATGTGCTGAGAAGGAGGTAGAATATGTCACTTAATATTGTATTTGTAGAACCTGAGATACCGCCAAATACCGGAAATATCGCACGTACCTGCGCTGCTACGGGAAGCACACTGCATTTGGTGAAGCCACTCGGTTTCAGCATCGACGAAAAGAGCGTAAAGCGCGCGGGACTCGACTATTGGCCATATGTAAAGCTCGAGGTGCACGAAAGCCTTGCGGATTTTATGAAAAAGTATGGGCCGGAGGGAGAGGACAGGCGTATGTTTTTGGCGACCACAAAGGGCGGGCGGAAATATACCGATGTCAGCTATCAGGACGGTGATATGCTTCTTTTCGGGCGCGAGACGAGGGGTCTTCCGCGTGATTTCATAGCGGAGCATGCCGAAAACGCGATTAGAATTCCTATGAGTGCGGAGACGCGGCTGCGTTCTCTAAACCTTGCCAATTCTGCCAATATCATACTTTTCGAAGCGCTCCGGCAGCTTGGCTTTCCGGATTTGGAATAAAATTATTTTTTTAAAGACATTTTGACTGATTTGGTATATAATCTTTTTTCAGGGGATACGCATAAGGTGATTCGAGATGATTTTTCCCCTGCCTTGAAAAAAGGAAACGGAAAAGGAGAAATAACGTTATGAAGAAAGTAAATATCGGCCTTTTGGGCTTTGGAAATGTAGGCAGCGGCACATATGCGGCTCTCGAAATGAACAGGGCTCATATAGAAAAGGCGCTCGGCCTTGATATTGCTGTAAAAAAGGTGCTGGTACGCGACGCCTCGAAGAAAAGAGAGGGCTCGCTCACAGCCGCGCAGTTTACGCAAAACGCAGAAGACATCACAAATAATCCGGAGATTGACGTCGTTGTTGAGGTTCTGGGCGGAATAGAGCCAGCCACAAGCTATATGCTCGCAGCTATGAAGGCCGGAAAGCACGTAGTGACGGCAAATAAGGCAGCAGTGGCCGCAAATTGGGAAAAGCTCAATACCTGCGCAAAGGAAAACAAGGTGCTCTTCCGCTTTGAGGCCAGTGTAGGCGGCGGAATTCCAATCATAAACGCGATTACGACGGCGCTTCAGAGCAATGCTTTCACAGAGGTGCTCGGCATCGTAAACGGCACTACAAATTACATTTTGACGCAGATGGGCGAGTACGGACTGCCTTACGAGGAGGCTTTGAAATCCGCCCAGGAGAAGGGCTTTGCGGAGGCTGACCCGACGGCTGACGTAGAGGGCATCGACGTTGCAAATAAGCTTTCGATACTCATCGCGATCATGTTTGATAAGTATGTAGCGCCGGCAGACATCCCGACAGTGGGTATAAGCAGGATCACAAAGGCGGACATAGATGCCGCAAGGGCTGAGGGCTGCAAAATCAAGCTTCTTGCGACTGCAAAGATGGAAAATGGCGAGCTTAGCTATGCCGTAAAGCCGACGAAGCTTCCTATGGAGCATCCTCTCGCCGGCGTAAATAACGAGTTCAATGCGGTCTTTGTATGCGGAAACGCCGTAGGTGAGCTTATGTTTTATGGTAAGGGCGCAGGCCCGCTTCCGACAGGCAGCGCGGTTCTTGGCGACATTATAGATATCGGAAGAAATATGGAGGTATAAGAAATGAGCTTATTTAAAGATTGGAACGATCTCATTGACAATCAGACGGAGAAGACCTTTGAGTCTTTCTGGAAGGAATACAGCGAGACAGAGACGAGGATTTACAAGGATATTCTGGCAAATAAGCAGACAAAGGTGACGGGCACATTCAAGGAGCTTGCGGAGAAGTATGAGGCAAATCCTACTATTTTTATGGGATTTTTGGATGGAATACAGACGAGCCTCGAAAATAGCTTCGACCTTGAGACTATCACAGAGGACAGCATGATCGATATGGATATCATCTACGAAAAGCTGTTTTTCAATATGATAAATGCTGAGGCTGACTATCTTTACGGCCTTCCTGAGTGGGATGCGATCTACACGGATGAGGAAAAGAAGGCTATTGCGGATGCGTGGAGACGTTCGCGCACGGTTGTGAAGGAAAAGACGCCGGGCAGAAATGACCCGTGTCCTTGCGGCAGCGGCAAGAAATACAAGAAGTGCTGCGGCGCAAATAAATAGCAGGCGACTTTAAAAACGGCCCGGAATGTGAGCTGCCTCAAACTTACATTTCGGGTCGTTTTGTATAGTTTTTTCAAATTATTGTTGTAAGGAAGATTTGGGGCGGTAGCTGGCTGCATGCCCTTGCGACGAGCAGTTAGAGGCAGCAAGCGATTCGAGCCAGGGTTTTGGCTGCTGCGAGCCTTTGGCAC
>CAVHIG010000029.1:0-23490 GCA_963636105.1 Anaerovoracaceae bacterium | reverse complement strand
AAACCCTGGCTCGAATCGCTTGCTGTCCCTAGCTGCTCGTCACAAGGGCCTGCAGACAGCTAACGCCCCAAATCTTCCTTAACAACAAATAATTTGATAAAGTATAATAAAAGAAAGGATTTGAACAAATGAAGAGATTGGCGCCGTCGATTTTATCGGCAGATTTTTCAAGGCTTGGTGAAGAAGTAAATGCGATAGAGGAGGCGGGAGCTCATATAATCCATGTGGATGTGATGGACGGGCATTTTGTACCGAATATAAGCTATGGCGCGACAGTGATGAAGAGCCTTTGCGGACATACCAAGCTGCCCTTTGATGTGCATCTTATGATAGAGGATCCTGATAAGTATGCCGCTGATTTTGTGACGGAGCAGACAGAATTTATCACGGTGCATCAGGAGGCCTGCACGCATCTTCACAGAAGTATCCAGAATATCAAATCCCTGGGAGTAAAGGCAGGAGTAGCCTTGAATCCCGCTACCTCGCTTTCCACTCTGGAATATGTGCTTTCAGATGTGGATATGGTACTCATAATGAGTGTAAATCCGGGCTTTGGCGGTCAGAAATTTATACCGGCGGCCCTCGACAAGATAAAGAAGCTCTCCGCGATCCGTGCGGAGAAAGGACTTGACTTCGAAATCGAGATAGACGGCGGTGTTACCTTAGACAACATCCGCGAGATTTTAGACGCGGGCACGGACATAGCTGTAGCAGGTTCCTCCGTATTCAAAGCCCCCGATATCGACGCTCGCGTAAAGGCCTTTTTGGATATAATGCAGAGGTGCTGAGCTATGAGCGACTACAAACCGCCGTTTCACATGACGGATAGATTGACCTCATTGATTGCGGAGATCAGTGAAGAGGTCGGTCGAATCACGGTATTACAGGAAGGAACTGTCAGCCCGCATCTGCGGCGTGAGAATCGCATTCGTACAATTCACTCATCTCTTGCGATTGAGCATAATTCACTGACATTGGATCAGGTAACGGCTATTTTGGATGGCAAGCGTGTACTTGGCAATCCAAATGAGATCAAAGAGGTGCAGAATGCGTACGAAGCGTATGAATTGATGCTGCATTTAGATCCGTCATCCGTAGCCGATTTGCTCAAAGTGCATAAGCTGATGATGAATGGACTTGTATCGGAAAATGGAAGGTTTCGCATGGGCGGAGTAGGTGTCTTTGACGGTGAGATGCTGGTTCACATGGCTCCTCCCGCAGAGTTTGTGCCGGAGCACATCCACAATCTGTTTGCATGGTATGGGCAATCAGAACTCCATCCGCTGATCAAGAGTGCCGTATTTCACTATGAATTTGAATTTATCCATCCGTTTGCAGACGGCAACGGACGTATGGGGCGCATGTGGCACAGCCTCTTGCTTGGCAGGTGGAAAGAGCTGTTCTTTTGGCTCCCTATTGAAGAATTGATTCAATCAAGGCAGAAGGAGTATTATGATGCTCTCGGTGCCGCCGACAAACAGGCTGATAGTGCGATATTTGTGGAACTGATGCTTGAAATTATTCGAGACAGTTTGGCAGAAGTGACGGTTGTCGGTCGCTCCACCGACCAAGTCAGCGACCAAGTCAGCGACCAAGTCAGCGACCAAGATAGCGACCAAGATAAATCACCAGTAGAGCGTCTTCTTGCTGTCATAGGCAGTGATGCTCTTTCGGCAGCGGAACTGATGCAGCGGCTCGGGCTTTCACACAAGCCTACTTTCCGCAAAAATTACTTGAATCCGGCCATAAAGCAGGGCCTTATCGAACGCACAATTCCGGACAAACCAAGTAGCCGAAATCAAAAGTACAGAAAACGCAGCAATTAAGTCATCAAGTGCCACGCCGAATCACCGGCGCGGCACTTATTTAATGGCACATCATTGCCTGCGGCCAGTTCGTCCATGCTTCTCAGAGGCTTTGTATTGTCTTATGCAAACTGGCTGTTGTAGAGCTTGGCGTAGGCGCCGGCTGCGGCCAGAAGCTCGCGGTGGGTGCCGTGCTCGACGATGTCGCCGCCGGACATGAGCAGGATAAGGTCCGCGTCTACTATCGTAGATAGGCGATGAGCGATTACAAAGCTTGTGCGGCCATTCATGAGGGCATGCATCGCCTTGTCAATCTCCATCTCCGTGCGCGTATCGACAGAGGAGGTCGCTTCATCGAGTATCAAAATCTCAGGGTCGCACAGAAAGACGCGCGCGATTGTAAGGAGCTGTCGCTGTCCGATTGAAATGTTTTCGGCGTCGTTTGTGAGCACCGTGTCGTAGCCCTTCGGGAGAGTGCGGATGAAGAAGTCCGCGCGTGCCGCCTTTGCGGCATTGACGATTTGCTCGCGCGTGGCATCGGGCCTTCCGTAGGCGATGTTTTCTGCTATGCTGCCTTCAAAGAGCCAGGTGTCCTGCAATACCATTCCAAAGCGGCTGCGCAGCTGGCTGCGGCTCATCTCCATTGTGGAGCGCCCGTCAAGCAGGATTTCTCCCTCCCCGATATCGTAAAAGCGCATGAGAAGATTTACAAGCGTGGTTTTGCCGGCGCCTGTTTCGCCTACGATGGCTATTTTTTGGCCTGGCAGGGCTTCAAAGGATACATCGCGCATAAGCGTTTTTTCCGGAGTGTATCCGAAGCGCACGTGCGAAAATACGATTTCACCATCAGAGACTGTTTCTTTCGCGGAGGCTATCGTATTCGCGGAAGCTTCCCTATTTGCGGAAACTGCCGGGCTTTCGCTGGCCTGCGCCGTTTCCGCGGCAGACGCCGTTTCCGCGGGAGAAGGAAGCGCCGGAGCATCCGGAGTCATCTCCTCCTCGTCCAAAAGCTCATATACGCGCTGCATGGAGGCGAGGGCCGATTGCAGTGAATTTATCATATATGCAAGCTCCGTGATGGGCTCGCCGGCCTGGTTTACGTATTGGAAGAAGGCCTGGAATACTCCCGGTGTCATTTTGCCTGTCAGTAGCATCGAGCCGCCCAGGATGGCAATCACGACCATGCCAAAGCGGTTTACCATCCTGATGCCGGGATTTACCGCGAAGATGACAAAGTCGGTCTTTTCCGTGGCGCGAGCAAGCTCCTCGGCTGCGTTGTGGACCTTCTTTGAGCTCTCGTCTTCATATTGGAAGGCCTTTATGATCATTCTGCCGCTATAGGATTCCTCTACAAGCCCGTTGAGCTTTGCAACGGCCTCCTGACGCGTGGTGGCGAGGGCCAGTGTCTTTCCGGAGATCCAAGCAGTCAGCAGGATCGATACGGCGCTGAAGCCGAGAAAGACAAAGGTGAGCAGGATGCTGAAGCGGAACATCATTATGAGGGCGCCTATTATGGTGCCGATCGCGACAAAGAGTCTGATAAGGCCGGTTTGCAGGGCTTCAGAGACCTTGTCGAGGTCGTTTGTGATGTGACTCATGACCTCGCCCGGCTGATTCCTGTCAAAGTAGGAAAGTGGCAGGCGATGCAATTTTTCGGACATTTCACTTCTGATCTGGTAGCTGAGGCGCTCTGCGAAGCTTGCCATCAAAAAGTTTTGCAGCAGGTAAAAGGCGTTTGCGGCTACGTAGAGGAGAAGAAGTATAAATATCTGCCTGCCGCCGCTTTCCCAGGTCAGCTCAAAGGCTATACCGGATGCGCGTACTTCTTTTATTTTGTTCCAAATCAAATCGACCGCCGTAGCGCTGTAAAGGGGCGCGATTATGTTGAATATCGTATATCCTGCGACTGAAAGCATTACAATGAGGAGGCGCAGGCGCTGCTTTCGCATGGATTTTATGAAGCGCTTTATCGTGTGTATTCTCTCGCTAAGGGATAGTTTGTCTGAGCTATTTTCATTAGACATTTTGCGCACCTCCTTTCATTTGTGAATTTACTATGTCGCGATAAATTTCGCAGCTTTGCATCAATTCTTCATGCCTTCCAAGTCCCGCTATGCGTCCGTCGTCAAGCACCAAAATCTGATCCGCGTGAAGTATGGTGCTGACGCGCTGGGCGATTATGAGTATGGCGGCATCCTGTATTTCGTCCTTCAATGCATGACGCAGCGCCGCGTCTGTCTGAAAGTCAAGAGCCGAAAAGCTGTCATCAAAGACGTATAGATCCGCTTTTTTTACAAGAGCGCGGGCTATTGAAAGCCTTTGCTTTTGACCGCCTGAGAAATTTGAGCCGCCCTGCGCGACGGCTGATTCGAGGCCGTCCGGCAGTTCGAAAACAAAGTCGGATTGAGCTGTTTTCAAAGCATGTATGAGCTCGGCGTCCGAAGCGTCGCGCTGTCCGTAGCGCAGATTTTCCGCAATCGTGCCCGAGAAGAGCCAAGCCTTTTGCGGGATGTATGAGATGTGGCTTCTAAGCTCGCTTTGCGCGAGTTCACGAATGTCGCGGCCACACAGGCTCACTCTGCCCTCTGTCACATCATGGAAGCGCAGGATAAGTTTTGCAATTGTGGATTTTCCGCTGCCCGTGCCGCCGATTATGGCCGTGGTCTGCCCGCGTTTGCATGTGAAATCAATGCCCGCGAGTGTCTTCTCATCCGCGTCGGCAAAGCTGAAGGAAACGTTTTCGAAGCGTATTATATCGCCCGCTGCTGAAGTGACCGGGTTTTCGATGCCTGGAATTTCAATGGCCGGGCTGCTTTCGCGATTTGGAGAGCTTTCGCCTTTAGTGGAAACTGCGCCGTTTCCACTGGCTGAGCGAATGAGAGCAGGAGCCTCGCCGTTTCCGCGGCCATCTAAAATCTCGGGCTCAAGCTGCAAAACAGTGCCTACACGGCGAGTGCAGGTGAGAGCCCTTGGAATCAGCATAATTATAATCTGCGCCATCATGACGTAGAAGAGTATCCAAATCGCGTATTCCGTGACCGCGCTGATATCGCCGATTTGCATGTTGCCGGCTCCGACCTCACCGGCTCCGAGGTAGAGTATCGCGACGATGCAGAAATTTATGAGGACGGTGGTCAGGGCATCGAGGCCTACGAAGAGGTAATTTGCGCTGATCGAGGTCATTGCGTAATCTTCAAAGGTCTTACGCGTCCTTTTGATCTCATGCTTTTCTTTGTTGAAGGCACGGATGACGCGTACACCGGTCAGATTCTCGCGGAGGACGACGTTCATGCGGTCAAGGAGCGACTGGAGCTTTTCGAAAATCGGGGTGGCCTTTCGCATGATGAAGAGCGCCGCGATCATGACAAAGGCTGTCGCTCCCAAAACCAGAAATCCCATTTTTTTACTGATGGCAAAGGAAAAGGCTATGCCGAGCACGCACATGATTGGGACAGGAAGCACCATTTGCACGAAGTCAATGAAGGCCTGCTGGATTACGTTGATGTCGTTTAGCGTGCGCGTAATCATGGAGGCGGTGCCAAATTTTTCAAAATCTGTGCCGGAAAGGGTGAGGGACTTGTCGTAGAGATCCTTCCTGATGTCCCTTCCGAAATTTGCGGAAAGCCTTGCGCAGAGCCAGCAGCCGAGCAGTGTCAGCCCGCCGGAAATGATGGCTATGGCAAGCATGATGATGCCGTCCTTTATGATTTCATCGAGGCTGCCGCCGGAAACTGCCGCGTTTATCATGTTTGCGGTGATGGTCGGCACCAAAAGCGAGCCGCCTACATCGCAGAGCAATACCAGTATCACTACCGCGAGCATGCGCTTGTAGGGCAAAAGGTAGCGAAAAATTGTTTTTAGTGAGTCTTTTGTGGATATCATAATATCTTTTCGACCTCCTCGACGAAATAGCTCTTGTTTTTTCGAAGCAAAGCGATCATTTGTGCGCGCTCTTCTTTGCTCATACGGAGAAGGGCTTTGCTTTCGACTTCTAAAAGCGGCTCGATGTATTTGTCGCAATAGGCGACACCCGCTTCAGTCAGGTGAACGGCTTTGCTGTTTTTCGCGGACGGTATGGGGACGAGCTCGACAAGCCCTTTTTTTATGAGGCCGGAAATCGCGAAATTTACGGTCTGCTTTGGCGTGGACCATATGGCGGCGAGCTCGTTTTGCGTGCAGTCTCTGTCGATTTCGCAAAGTGTGTAGAGTACCCACATGGTCGGTTCGGAGATTCCTATGGAAACGGCGTAGCGGTGGTATTGCTTGTCGAAGTCTTGCAGGATGCGGTTGATTTCGATGTTTTGCATGCGCGTGGTGATTTCCGCGGCTTGAATGCGTGTGGTGTTTTCCGCGGCTTGAATGCGCGGGGTGTTTTCTAGATCTTGACCTTGAATGCGCGTAGTTATTTCGGTGGAAGTAGGCTTTTCTTTCATTTTCTTGTACCTCGTGTTTTTTTATCTAAAATTTTGGGATGATGAAGCTTTGGGGCTGCACCTTAGGCCTCGCTGAGTGCTGAAGGCTCGCAGCAGCCAAAACCCTGGCTCGAATCGCTTGCTGCCTTGCGCTGCTCGTCACAAGGGCCTGCAGCCAGCTACCACCCCAAATCTTCCTTACAACAAATAATTTGTAAATGTATACCTTTAGTTGTGTCAAGTGTTTTGAATTTACATATAAAATCCGAAATTGGATTTTATATGCACAATGACGATTATAAATCCAATATTGGACTTTGTCAATGGCATTATGCAAAAATTATGTATCTTTCGGATTTCAACGCTACTGTTCAGACATCACTAAGAGCAGTTGGTACACAGTGACGCACTTTCTCAATTCCAAAAAATGTAAAGGTATCGTGAAATCACATTTTTAAAAAAATCACGGTACCTTTTCTTTTTAAATCCATATCGTGCGGTCTGAGCGGTAACGATTTCAACTTTGTATCACAGCGAATTTGAAAAAATGAGCTCTCTACGGCAAAAATGGAAAATAAAGGATGTGAAGTAAAAAAATCTAAAATATTTTTAAAACATGGTTGACAAGGGGCAAAATGTATGTATAATTAAAGTACGGAATGACAAAAGAAAGGAAAAGATGGAAAAAATTAGAATTCGAATGCGTAAAAAGCTACCGAAAGCTAAATGATAGCAGCCGGCTTTGCTGCTGAGATAAAGGAGGGAAAAGGATTGCGATTTTTAAAACCTATTATTGGAATTGTATTGGTAGTAGCCGCGGTGGGCGGACTTATCTTTTGGGAGACCACAGGCAGAGAGGAATTTATGACAGAGCCCGTGCTGGTAGCAGCCCGTGATATCGAAATGGGCAGCATCGTAAGCGCAAGTGACTTTACAACTGTGGGCTTTGAAGAGAGCATGCTCATTGAGATGCCGCTAAGGGAAAGTGACATAGCCTCTATAAGTGGCAAGGAAGCTACCTGCGACATTGTAAAAAACAGCCAGGTTACAAAATCACATTTTAAGGAACCCGGCAGAATTTTAGAGGCGGGACAATCACTCTACACGATAAAGCCGGAATGGATAGACAACAGGAGCAGTTCCCTCAGAAAGGGCGATTTCGTACATATCTATTCAAAGGATGGCGGCGTGGATCTTGGCAGCTATGAAGTGGCATTCGCAAAGGACAGCACAGAGCAGGAGATTACGGAAAACGAAGAAGGCTCTATAAGGATAGACAGCGACCCGCTGAAGCGTACAAAGAGCCTCAGCTATCTGGATCACATAGAGATAATTTGCACGCTTTCCGAGTATCAGGCCATAAGAGTCGAGGCGGAGAAGGAAGTGGAGGAGACCTCCTTTGACGGATACGGCGACAAAGGCATCTTCCGCCAGAAATTGCTCCTGGTACAAGAATGAAGGTTCGGCCTACACCTACCTTCGGGACCGAATCGACTTGCACATGGATGTTCGGCCTACACCTACCTTCGGGACCAAATCGACTTGCACATGGTCCCTCAGGCAGCTTAGGCCTCACTGCGTATTGAAAAACTGGTAGATTGGTCCCTCAGGCAGCTTAGGCCTCGCTGCATCGGAATGACTTGCAAAAATGTAGCTTTTCGGCAGAGCCGAAAAGCTAGCGCTAGCTAACAGCTAGCGGCTAAAAAACAGAAAGGTGAGATAAAGTTGAAAAATACGGATAATATGTATACTTTTCATGGGGCGGACAGCAAGACGGGCTGCACTATGCTGGCACAATGTGTAGCAGAGACTTTGGCTGATGAATTCCCGGACGAAAAAATTCTGTTTCTGTCGCTAAACGGAAATCCAAGCAACAACTACATGTGCGAGGATACCGTACCCATAGAAGCCTTCAAAATGCAGCTTGACAGCGGCATAAATGTCGATAGAAGCCTGCTTCGGCCGAGCGCCAGACGTGAAAATTTTTACTTCATATCGGGCGTCGCAGACGAGCTTTCCGAGCGCTATTACTTTCCGGAAACGGCGGAGAGACTGCTTGAAAATATAGCTGACAGCTTTCGCCTCATAATTGCGGACACAGGCAGTCGCCTCGACAACGGTCTGGCCTTCGGCGGTCTGCTGGCAGGCCGTGAAAATTATCTGGTACTCGTCCAGGAGGAGAGCTGCCTGAAACGCTTTGAGAGAATCCGCGCAGTTTACGACAAGGTAGGGATAAGCTTTGGAAAATATGTCATAAATAAGTATTCGGCAGCCGATGCCTATACAATGAAGTACATATCCAAAAGGCTTGAAATATCCGATGAACGCATACGAAAGGTCGAACGCTCACAGTACGGGCGCGAGGCTGACATAAATTACAAGAGCCTGCTTGAATTTGAAAACGACAAATTCTCACGCGATATAAGAGCATTGGCCGGTGAAATCGCAGAAGCAGCGGGTTTTCCGCCTATGAATAAAAAGAGGAAAGGCCATGGAAAAATTTTATTTAGATGATTATATCAAGGTCGCGTCTGCGGAAACGGCGGAGGCAGAGCAGGATTTTTATAAGCTCTGCGCGGAGATAGCTCGGGAATTCATCGCGGAGTGGCAGGAAAACCAGGAGGATATGAAGCGTTCGCTTGAGCTTCAGAAGAAGGCCATCATCGGTTACAAAAATGAAGTGGACTATTTCAAGAAAAAAATCGAAGAGTCGATTCAAAGGCGCGGCGCGGGCAATACCGCATATCCTTCCTGGTATGAGAGCCTTGCGGACGGCATTTACCATGAAAATTTTGGCCTTGCGGGTATAAGCCAGTGGTTTTCGGAAAAATACAAAAATAGCAGCTCCGCGAAGGTCATAGGAGAAAATATATATTTTATGCAAAACGGAGAAATGGTCTTGCAACCGCAAAAAATCTCAAGTGAACGGCGAAAGCAGCTTGTCAGAGCCTTTCTTTTGCGCACGCCGGAGGAGAGGATGGACAGGGAAAGCCATGAGCTTTATATGCTTGACGGAACCCGTGTGACAGTCTTTCGCGGAGCAATGGTAAAGGACGAGCGCGACGTGATAGTTTTTCGCCGTTACATCATACCGACCTACAGCTTTGAGGAACAGGCTGCGCGGGGCACGATACCGAGCGGCGCGATACCGCTTTTCAAGGAAATGGTGCACCTTGGCTTCAATGTAGCCTTTACCGGGGCAGTGAGGACCGCAAAGACCACCTTTCTCACCACCTGGCAAAGCTATGAGGACAGGCGGCTTGAGGGCGTGATGGTGGAGACAGATCCTGAAATTCCGCTTCACATACTCATGCCGGAGGCTCCCATCGTGCAGCTTATTGCGGATGGTGAAAAGCTCAAGGGTATCACAAAAAACCTGCTTCGAAGCGACGCGGATTATATGATAATGGCGGAGGCCAGAGAGGGTATAGCGCTCGACACAGTGCTCAAGATGGCAAGCAAGGGCACAAGGCGGCTGAAAATCACCTTCCATACAGGCGATCCCAGGGATTTTGCCTATGATGTGGCAGGTGAGATAGTAAAAAGCCTGGGCGGAGATATAGATTTTACGGCAGGCAAGGTAGCCGCAAGCTTTGACTATATATTCCATTTTGTGCAGCTTTCGGATAAAAGCAATAAGCGTCTCAAAAGCATTTACGAGCTCGGCTATGACAAAAAGCATAAGAGAATCAGAGAAAAGAAGCTTTGCGAGTATGATTTCCAAGCTGATACCTGGAGCTGGTACAATGTGATAAGTGATGACAAGAAGGCGGCCGCTATTGAGGAGGATTTTGAAGGCTTTGAGAGATTTTCATCGATACTCGCCTCTCTTGCGGCGGAAATGCCGGATTGTATATCGACGATGAATGAGGAGGAGGGATGCGCATGAAAATAGCGGCATTGATTATAAACGGCATTTTGTACAGCTTGATAATCGCGGGACTTTGCATGACCTTCAGCCGCAGCTTTCAAAAGCTGTTTCAGGCCATGAGGCTTCGACGCGGCCTTTCCGGGCGGAGCAGAAAAAAGAAGAAAAAGGATGCTTTGGAGCTTCATATGGACAGGCTCACAGAAGTATGCCTTGGCGGAGTCATAAGCGGAAGCGCATTTTTATATCTCTCATGCTTGCTTTTTATAGTGGTCACAGCAGTGGGTATGCGAAGTCTGTCTCTCCTTTCGGGAATGCTTATAGGTCTTGGCGTGGCGGCTATGCCATATATGATACTCAGGATAAGGCTCGAGAGTATAAGAAAGAAGACAAGCTACGAGGGCGAGATTTTTGTAGGAAATCTCCTGGCCTCATATCGCATTTGCGGCTGCAATATATATGAGG
Source organism: Anaerovoracaceae bacterium (assembly GCA_963636105.1). GTDB lineage: Bacteria > Bacillota > Clostridia > Peptostreptococcales > Anaerovoracaceae > CAVHIG01. The sequence continues at coordinate 12,940 of CAVHIG010000029.1, read as the reverse complement.
CTATGGAAAAAATGGCGGATGAAAGAGAAAAGAGCAAAAATTCCGTACGCTTACTTTTGCGACTGCTCTATGAATTTCGCATGATGACAAGTGAGGAGGAGGCATTGCGTGCGGCAGAGAGCTTTTCCTACGGCATAAATACAAATTGGGGCAGAATGCTCGCGTACGATCTCAGGATGGCAGCTGTGCGCGGCATGGATATCTCAGTCGCGCTTGAGGATCTTTTGATACAGCTTCGCGAGGCACGCGTAGCGGCTGAGGAGAGAAAGAGGCTAAATGGAGAATCGATGAGAATGGTCATTTTCATGGTGCCCATATCGTATATATTTACGGTATTTATATCGATGCGTTACCTTGGCATGGATTTCAGAGAGTTTTGCGCAAATCAATTTTTTACACGGAACGGCTTTATGATGTTTCTACTGGTGATAGTGCTTTTCTTTGTAAATCTGGTGGTGCTTGAGATCGTAAATAACAAGCGTTTTGACTATTAAAAAAGCATGAGGTGAGGATTATGAATTATACCTGGGGTATATATATCGCATGTGCCCTGCTCTTTATCGCCGGCCTCTGCCTCCTCAAAGGTGGAAACGGGCGACTTGCGGAGGCTCGCGCAGTTTCCGCGGCAGGAAAAGCCGTAAAGGAAAAGGGCGGCCTCTTGAAAAGCCGGATTACGGGCACAAAGGCATATAAGGAGAGGGAGAGAAGGATTATAGACAGGGAGATCTACGAGGGGCTGTCGATGCTGAGAAACATGGTCTCCATAGGAAACGCAAAGGACAGGAGCGCCGATGCCGCGGTGAGCATGCTTGCCGAAAAGGAGGGAGTGCTGCAGCCTGTATATATAAACTTTCTGAGACTTTTGCGCCTTGACAGGCGTGAGGAGGCAGCGGAGGCCTTTTTTCAAGGAGTGGATACTCCCATGGGGAGAGAATTTGGCGGATTTTTACTGAAATGGGATGAAATTGCGCCGACAGAGCTTATCGAGATATTGATCTCACACCAAAAGACCATCAAGGAAGCTGTAAAGACCGAACAAAAGCGGATTGATGAGACGGTGTCGGATCTTATATATCTGCCTGTTGTTGTAAATGTGATGGCGGTATTTCTAAACTTTATATATACCGCATACTTTATGCAGCAGCGCGAAATTTTAAGTTTGATGTTTTAGAAAAGATTAAAGAAGGATTCAGGGAGGAATTGAGATGAAGCAGATTATTGTAATGATTTCTATGGTAATACTCGGTCTGGCCATTGCGGCGGTAGTGATGGGCTTTGATGATGATGTGGAGGCGCTGGGCACGGCTACGACGACGGCTCTGAATACGCTTAAGGCGGATATTACCCTGTAGAGGTAGGCGCATGAAGCAGCTCATAGTGATGGCGGCGATGATAGCCTTGGGCCTTTTTATCTACGGCGTCATCGCGGGGCCGGGTGAAGATTCGCTGATGGCGTCATTGTCAGATGTGTGGCGCGCGGGCATAGAAGTAAGGACTTACAGCCCATAGCGCGCGGCGAAAAATGGGGAGAAGAGAGATGAAGCAGTTTATTGTGCTGATGGCAGTATTGCCGATACTTTTGATATTTATGGTACAGATAGCTTATGATCAACGTACCGGGGCGGCCGTGGATCAGATACAGGCCATAGTATATGGGGCAAAGGAGCAGGCAAAGCAGGACGGCTGCTTCACGGAGGAAAATGTCAAAAGGGTGAAGGCGGATATAGCAAAGGCCGCCGGTGTAGATGTTTCAGAGGTGGAATTCGTGACGGAAAATGAGATAAAATATCGTTATGCCGATACGGAGGAGGACAGACTCATATATTACAGAGTAGCTGTGCCTATGAAAAATGTTATGGCAGGTGCCGGAATTTTCGGAATTTCCGACAGAGAAAATAGCTATACATATATAATTGACAGCTATACTGCAAGCGAAAGGATATAGGAAAGCGGGATGAAGGTATTTATAGTATTTTTGGCGCTGTTTACCGTAGGCTTGAGTTTTACAAGCTATCAGGGGGATATGAGTGCGTATGTGCATATGCAGACAGTGCTCAAGGAAGCCTGCGAGGAATGTGCGGGAGGTGCGGCTCTGCTTTTGGACATGGAAGAATACGGAAATGGGCGACTCGTCTTTGACCAGGAAGCAGGGAGAAAATATGCCGAAAAGTACACAAAGCACATTTTGGAGGATGCTTTCAAGAGCAATGTAAAGAATGCTGTATGTACGTTGAAATTCAAGGATGACAATGTAAATGATTTTACGTCGGCGGATGCCGAGTACAGTTACCCTTATCCTGCGGTAACTGCCACAATCGAGCTTGAGACGGAGGATTTGTTCGGGCTTCCGTTTCTCGAGGTGACAGAAGTGGAGAGACAGGCCTGCTACGAGCTAAAGAGCCTGTAAATCTGAAAGCAACTACATTTTGAAAACACGCGGAGCACAAACACCATATGTTGTGGAATGCTGCGAACGCGTGTTTTTTTATGTTCAAAAATCCGTACAAAAAATGCCTTAGAAATCACAAAAGTGGTTGCTTGAGGTTGAAAAGTGGAGCAAAGTGGGGTATAGTGGACGTAGACTATAATTATCCTGGAGGAGTGGCTCTATGCTAATGGGAAATTACAAAAACTCCATAGACGCGAAGTGCAGAATGATCATTCCTTCAAAGATTAGGGAGGAGCTCGGAAATAGCTGCGTCCTTACGCGGGGCATGGATGAATGTCTATACATTTATCCTATGGATACCTGGGATAGCTTCAGAAAAAAGCTATCGGCTCTTCCGACTGCGGATCCCGGGGCGAGACGCTTCGTAAGGCATTTCTACGCAAATGCAGTGGAATGTGAGATAGATAAGCAGGGGAGAATTACGATTCCTCAGGAGCTAAGGGAGTATGCGCATATAGAAAAGGATCTTGTTACGGTCGGTCTAAATGATAAGGTTGAGATTTGGAGCAGGGATCTTTGGGAGGACGCAGAGGACTCCGCGCTTATGAATCCTGCGGATTTTGCCAAGGCGATGGTACAATATGGAATTTAAGCATACATCGGTGCTCTTTTCGGAGTGCATGGAAAATCTGAATATAAAGCCGGACGGAATTTACGTCGATGGCACACTTGGCGGCGGAGGACATTCTGCCGGTATTTGCGGCAGACTTTCAGAAAAGGGTCTACTCATCGGAATAGACAGAGATAAGGACGCCTTGAATGCCGCGAGCGCGAGGCTTAGAGAGTTTCCGTGCCGCAAAATCTTTGCGCAGAGCAATTATGAAAATGTAAAGAGTGTCCTTTCTGAAAACGGCATAGAGGGTATAGACGGCGCGCTGCTTGATTTGGGCGTATCCTCATTTCAGCTGGACAATGGCGAAAGGGGCTTTTCCTACATGCAGAAGGCACCTCTTGATATGCGCATGAATGCGGATGACGATTTCAGTGCCTACGATGTGGTGAATACCTACAGCAAGGAAGAGCTGCATGATATTATAAAAAAATATGGTGAGGAAAAGTGGGCGTCGCGAATAGCGGACTTTATAGTGAAGGCAAGGAAGAAAGGCGCTATCGAGGATACGGAGCAGCTTGTGGATATTATAAAAGCCGCGATACCGGCTGCCGCAAGGCGCGAGGGGCCGCATCCCGCAAAACGCACTTTTCAGGCCATAAGAATAGAAGTAAATGATGAGCTTGGAGGCCTTAGCCGGGCAGTGGATGAATTCTGCGACTGCTTGAGGCCGGGCGGAAGACTTTGCATAATAACCTTCCATTCCCTGGAAGATCGCATAGTAAAGGAAATCTTCGCCAGACGAGCGAATCCGTGCACCTGCCCGCCGGAGTTTCCTGTATGCGTGTGCGGCAAAAAAGCGGATATAGAAAGAATAACGGGAAAACCGATAGTCCCTGGTACAGAGGAGCTGAATGTAAATCCCAGAGCACGAAGCGCAAAGCTTCGCGTAGCGGAGAAATTGGAGTAATTTGAAATGAAAACGGCACATCTTAGTCAAAAAAATTATAGCGAAAGCACGCAGGTCGTACGCAGGCCGGCGACTTCTTCTCTTCTGACGCGAAAGGATAAAGCAAGGCTTCTTTTTTTGACAGTAATCGCGGGTTTCCTTTGCGTATTGCTTGTCATAAGTACTGCTTATGCGGCCGGTGTAAAATATGAAATAAATCAGATCATAAAGGAAAACAGCACGCTTCAGGGAGAGATTGAAAATCTAAATGTAAAGATAAAGAGTGCTGTAAGCATCTCAACAGTTGAGGAGAGAGCGCAAAACGAGATCGGCATGGTCTACCCGACGGCGGATCAATATGTCTACATCGGAGAGGAGAGCGCGCCGCAAGGTGAGATGGCTATGCTCATATATGATCAGGCATACAACTAAAAAATAATTGCATATGGACGTGGAGTGGACAGCTTAATTAGGGAAACCGATGGGTGTCCGCTTTTTACATTCAGGGGATTGAAAAAAATGACTGAAATGTCAAATAAAACAAAAAAGAGACTGATAGTGACCTCCCTTGTGGTGGGTGCGCTGCTTTTGGCGCTGCTCTTTAGACTGGGCTGGGTGATGGTCGTAAACGGCGAGACGTACAGCAAAAAAGCGGTGACTCAGCAGACAAAGGATGTGGAGATAGAAGCCAAGCGCGGTGACATCCTGGACAGAAACGGCAAGGAGCTTGCCGTGAGCGCGGCTGTATATACGGTATGGGCAAGACCGAGTACCGTAAGAAATATCAAAAACGGAACAGAGGATGAGGTAGAGGCGAAGGTCTATACTACGGCCACAAAGCTTGCGGAGGTTTTGGCGATGGATGTGGAAGAGGTCAAAACTCTCATCAACAATACAGAAAAGACTCTGGTAAAGGTGGCAAAATATGTCGATAAGGAAAAAGCAGATACCATAAGAGAGCTTGGGCTCTCCGGCATAGAGCTTTCCGAGGAGGTAAAGCGTTACTATCCAAATGGCGCCTTTGCCTCGCAGGTGCTGGGCAGCGTATCAGACGACAACAACGGCCTTGCGGGCCTTGAGCTCAAGTATAATAAGTATCTCAAGGGCGTGTCCGGCAGGTGGGTAAAAAATACTGATGTACACGGAAATCAGCTCTCATATGGAGTAGAGAAATATTACGCCGCGGAGGACGGATATACAGTAGTCACTACACTGGATGAGGTGATCCAGCACTACGCTCAAAAGGCGATAGAGACAGTACAGGAAAATACAGCCGCAGATCGCGTAATGTGCATAGTGATGGACCCAAAGACCGGAGATGTGCTTGCCATGGCCATGACTCCTACCTACGATCCAAACAATCCGCGCGTGCCGCTTGACGAGGAGGAGGCCGCGGCCTTTGCCGAAATGGATAGCAACGGGCAGATCGAGTACTTATACAAAATGTGGAGAAATCCAATGGTCAGCGATGTATATGAGCCGGGCTCTACATCAAAGCTGATGACGACTGCCATAGCGCTTGAGGAGGGTCTCACCTCGCTAAACGAGACCTTCGTGTGCAAGGGATACTTTACGGTGGCGGATAGGACGCTGCGTTGCTGGAGATATTATCAGCCGCACGGGACAGAGACGCTTGTGCAGGCCGTGCAAAATTCCTGCAACCCGGTATTTGCGACCTTGGCCGCGCGTATAGGCATTGAAAAATTCTACGAATATATGGAGCTTTTCGGCATGACTGAAAAGACAGGAATAGATTATCCGGGCGAGGCCGAGTCCATCTTGCAGAATATAAATACAGCAGGTCCTGTGGGACTGGCCACCATGTCGTACGGGCAGGGCATAGCGGTTACGATGATACAGCAGCTTACGGCTATATGCTCTCTCGGAAACGGCGGAAAGCTCATGCAGCCTCGCATGGTCAAGGAGCTGCGTGATAGTGACGGAAATGTCGTAAAGACCTTCGATACAAAGGTAGTGCGGCAGGTGGTCTCTGCGGAAACTGCGTCGGAGATGTGCATGATCATGGAGTCTGTAGTATCCGAGGGCGGCGGCGGAAATGCCAAGGTTTTGGGATACAGAGTCGGCGGCAAGACGGGTACGGCAAACAAGCCTTCTGCAAACGGCGGATATTCAAATGAGACATATTCATCATTTATAGGCATGGCGCCTATGGATGATCCAAAGGTAGCTCTCCTTGTGGTAGTAGACAATCCAAAGGGTACAAAATACGGAAGCACTACGGCAGCGCCTGGTGCGCAGCAAATACTTTCTGATACGCTCAGATATCTGAATGTACAGCCGGAGTATACGCAAGAGGAGCTTGCGCAGATAAATAATCAAAGGACAGTGGTGCCTGAGGCGACAAATATAAATGTCAGCGAGGCTATAGGAAAGCTTGCGGGAGCCCAGCTAAACTATGTGATTTCCCCGGCCTATGACGGTACGGATGATTTTATAGTTGTGGATCAATATCCAAAGGCAGGCGAAAAGGTCGAAACAGGAAGTACGGTGTATCTGTATAGAGAGTAGGTGTTCGGCCTACACCTGCCCTCGGAACCAAATGACTTGCACATGGGTGTTCGGCCTACACCTACTCTCGGAACCAAATGACTTGCACATGGTTCCGAGAGTAGCTTAGGCCTCACTGAGTGTTGAAAAAAATTAGTAAAAATGTAAGAGGTATAATATGGAGAATTTGAAGATATGTGAGATAATGGAAGCGATGGGCGGGAGTCTGCTTTGTGGTGATGGAGAGACTTCTGTATCCGGGATTTCCACGGATTCGAGGACAGCGAGGAAAGGCGAAATATTTTTTGCTTTGAAGGGAGAAAATTTTGACGCGCATAATTTCCTGCCGCAGGTATTTGCAAGCGGCTGCGATGCCGCGGTAGTATCCTGGAGCCTCCCTGAAATCAAGGCGCTTTTTGCGGGAAACGTCGCAGTTTCCGCAGAAAAAGGGGAGAACGCAGGAAACGGCGCCGTTTCCGCGAAGGACCTCGAAAGGATGAATATAATACAGGTGGCAGACCCGGAGAGAGCCTTGCAGGATCTGGCGCATTGGTACATAGGAAGATTTAAGGCAAAAAAAATCGCCGTTACGGGAAGTACGGGTAAAACTACGACGCGCGATATGATATACTATATTTGCAGCGAAAAATATAAGACGCTGCGAAACGAAAAGAATTTCAACAACGGCATCGGCTTGCCGCTTACGATTTTGAAGATGACAGGCGATATAGAGGTGGCGGTGCTTGAGATGGGCATGGATAGAATGGGAGAAATTGACATGCTCTCTGCTATTGCAAGGCCTGATATTGCGGCGATTACAAATGTGAGAACGGCGCATATGGAACTTCTTGGAGGCAGAGAAAATATTTTCAAGGCGAAGATGGAGATTGTAAATCACTTTGGGCCGGAAAACGTGCTCGTTATAAACGGTGACGGCGATCTTTTGACGAAGGAGTCGGCCGCGGGTGATTATAAGCTTGTCACGACCGGAAGCAAGGCAGGAAGCGATTATGTAGTTTCCGATTTGGAGGATTTTGGCGAGGACGGCATAAGCTTTGTGATTGAGCATGAGGGCGAGTCGCAGAAATTCAGGCTGAGTGTGCCGGGGCGTCACAATGCGGAGAACGCGGCGGTTGCGGTTGCGGCGGCGGCAGAGGTCGGGATCACTATGAGTGAGGCGGCTTGCGGGCTTGCAAAGATGGAGCTGACTGAAAAGCGGCTGGAAGTAAAAGAAAAAAATGGTATAAAGCTAATAGACGATACGTACAATGCTACGCCGGATGCGATGAAGGCAGGGCTTGATGTGCTCGCGGCGACAAAGGGAAAGAGAAAGGTCGCGATTTTGGCGGATATGGGTCAGCTTGCGGACGAGGCTGAGAAGTATCACAGATATATTGGAAAGCATGCGGCGGATTCGGGCGTGGAGCTTGTGATAAGCATAGGTGATAATTCGCGCTATATTTCGGATGAGGCTGCGAAAAATGGCGCTACAGGCGTGCACTTTGAGGACAGGGAGAGCTTCTATGCGCGGGGAAAGAAATTGCTTAAGGCGGGCGATGTGGTGTATATAAAGGGCTCGCATTTTACGGGTATGGAGTATGTGGTTGCGGAGCTGCTGAAATAAAGGCTCGGCCTGTAGCCAGCTACCACCCCAAAGCTTCCTTGCAATTAAATAATATAAAACAGGAAAGAGGAAAACGTAATTTGATATGACGGCAAAGATGATAGCGACAATAGCAATAGCTCTGGTGCTGAGTGCTGTATGCACAAGGGCACTCATACCTTATCTTCGCAGGAAGGCGGGGCAGAATATAAGAGAAGAGGGACCTGAGTCTCATAAGGCGAAGGCCGGCACTCCTTCCATGGGCGGAATCGCCATTATTTTGGCCTCGGTCATAGCACCCATAATCACGGGCAATGCTCATGGAGATTATTTTGCGGTTGCGATAGTATTTGTGCTCTTTGGCCTTATGGGCTTTTTGGACGATGCGCTCAAGGTGGCGCATAAGGAAAATCTGGGGCTTCGAGCCTGGCAAAAGCTTGTGCTGCAAATTGTGATAGGTGTGGCTGCCGGTGTATATATGCTCAAGACTACCGGTGTTACGAGCATAAGCATTCCTTTTACGGATTATTCGCTTGAGCTGGGAGCTTTGTATGTGCCTTTTATAGCCTTTGTGCTTGTGGCTATGGCAAACGGTGTAAATCTTACGGACGGTCTTGATGGTCTGGCTGCCGGAGTGACTACCTTTGTGGCTCTCTTTTTTGCAATCGCGGGCGCGGCTGCCGGATATGCTTATACGGCAAGCTTTTCCGCGGCAATCGTCGGTGCCTGTCTTGGATTTTTGATATATAATAGAAATCCGGCAAGGATTTTTATGGGAGATACAGGCTCACTTGCGCTCGGCGGCGGAATAGCTATAGTGGCGATAGTGATGCATATGTCGCTCTTGCTTCCGATAGCCGGCTTTGTGTATGTGATGGAGGTGCTTTCCGTAATTATACAGGTAGGCTCATATAAGCTGAGACATGGGAAAAGAGTCTTCAAAATGGCGCCTATTCATCACCATTTTGAGCTTTGCGGTATGTCTGAGAAGGCGGTAGTTGCAATGTTTTGGATGGCGAGCCTTTTGTGCTGTGTCATTGCTTATATAGGATGCTGACAGCTCGTTTTACAGATAGCTTTTGCCTGAAAGCTTCGATGTTATAATAGTTAACGCAAATGAGCGCCGCTTGTCGGCGAATAGGCGAATAGAGGAAATGTTATGAAAGATAAAAAAGTATTGGTTGTGGGACTTGGAAAGTCCGGTATGGCGGCAGTGCAGACGCTGCTTAGACTCGGAAGCATCGTGACAGTACAGGATTCAAAGCCTAAAGAGAAAATAGAAGAGAGCATGGTAAATTTCTTTGAGACAAATGGCATCATCTGCCATTTTGGAGAGGTGCCGGCAGAGGATGAGGTCTTTGATCTGCTCGTGCTCAGCCCGGGAGTACCTCCTGATTTGGAATTTATACAGAAAGCAAAGGAAAAGGGCGCCGAGATAATCGGAGAGCTTGAGCTTGCGTACAGACTCGGAAATGGCACATATATCGCAATTACCGGCACAAATGGCAAGACTACGACTACGTCGCTTGTGGGCGAAATTTTCAAGCTTTCGGGCAGGATCACATATGTAGTCGGAAATATCGGCGTGCCTGTGGTTTCTGTGGCAGTCTCCGCGGAGCCTGAGAGCTGGCTTGTGACAGAGGTATCGAGCTTCCAGCTTGAGACGACAAAAACCTTCAAGCCCAAAGTGTCGGCACTTTTGAATCTCACTCCGGATCATCTGAACAGGCACAAGGATATGCAGGGCTACGGCAGTGCCAAGGCGAAGGTATTCGCAAACCAGGACGATACGGAATATTTTATAGTAAATTACGATGACAAGGAAGCTCTCAAGTGGGCCAGCGAATGCAAGGCGAGAGTGGTGCCTTTCAGCCGCAAGGAGGAATTGGTATTCGGAGCCTTTGTAAAGGATGGCATGATAGTCATAAAAAATGAGGCCGGAGAGCTTGTAAGCTTTTGCGAGGCGGAGGAACTGCAGATTCCGGGTAGCCACAATCTTGAAAACGCGCTTGCGGCGGCAGCCGTATGCTACTTTGCGGGAGTGGAGGAAACGGCGATTGCAGAGGGCCTGCGCAGTTTCCGCGGCGTAGAGCACAGAATAGAATTTTGCGGTGAGGTAGGGGGCGTGCGCTTTGTAAACGACTCGAAGGGCACAAATCCGGACGCTGCCATCAAGGCCATAGAGGCTATGAAGACCGACGTGATACTGATTGCGGGCGGCTATGATAAGGGCAGCACCTTTGACGAATTTGTGGGCGCGTTTGGCGAGAAGGTAAAGCATTTGCTTCTTTTGGGTAAGACCGCGCCGTATATAAAGGAGACGGCTGAAAAGCTTGGCTACAAAAATGTTGAGATTCTCAAGGACATGAAGGAATGCGTGAGCAGAGCCTACGAGCTTGCGAAGCCGGGAGATACGGTATTGCTTTCGCCTGCCTGCGCCAGCTGGGATATGTACAGCTGCTTTGAGGAACGCGGTCAGGACTTTAAGGATTGCATGGCCGGATTGGAAGAGTGATGAAAAGAAAAAGGCTTGGATCGGGGGACTTCCTCTTGGTACTGCTTATGGCAGCGCTTGTAATGTTTGGCATTATCATGGTATTTAGTGCCAGCTATTACTCAGCCATAAGCGACTATGGCGATCCGTACTACTATTTGAAAAAGGAAATAATGTGGGCTGTTTTGGGCATCTGCCTCATGGCTTTTACGACGGTCCTCAATTACAAGGTATATGCAAAGCTGGCGCCGCTTGTGCTTGGAGCCAGCATTGTGCTGCTTATTTTACTATTTACACCGCTTGGAATCACTGCAAACAACGCGACACGCTGGCTCGGCTTCAAGGGCTTTCCTATCACGCTCATGCCGGGCGAAATAGCGAAGATCGCCGCGATAATATTTGTGGCACGGTTTTTGAGTGAGGATCAGACACGCATAAAGTCCTTTAAAAAGGGCATACTTCCGCTTTTTATACTTTGCGGCATCTATGGAGGCTTGATCATAAAGCAGCCGAACCTCTCTACGGCCATTACGGTCTGCGGCATCATTATCGGAATGATGTTTGTAGCGGGGATGAGCTGGCTCTACATGGGCGGCATGATGGGCGCGGGCGCGGCATGCGTAATGTTTTTGGTAAAGAGCGGGATGTTTGAGCACTGGGCGGAGAGACTTACGAGCTTTCTCGATCCCTTTGCGAATGCGAGCGATTCCGGATATCAGGTTGTGCAGTCGCTTCTGGCGCTGGGCTCGGGAGGCTTTATCGGCAAGGGTCTGGGCAAAAGCGTTCAAAAGAATCTTTATCTGCCTGAGCCGCAAAATGATTTTATCCTGGCCGTGATAGGGGAAGAGCTCGGCTACATCGGCTGTATCGCACTTCTTCTCGTATACCTGCTGCTCATCTGGCGCTGCATACGTGTGGCACTCAACGCGCCGGATCAGTTTTCGGCACTTTTGGCTTCGGGTATCTCTATAATGATCGCGTTGCAGGTGATTTTAAATGTTGCGGTGGTAACGTCGTCGATGCCCGCGACGGGGGTTGCGCTTCCGTTTGTGAGCTACGGTGGAAATTCGCTCATGATTTTTATGGGCTCGATAGGAATTTTGCTGAATATATCGCGACATTCGCAGGCGACAAATAAAGTGATAAGGTGAAAGGTTACAAAAAATGAAGGTAATAATGACAGGCGGCGGGACAGGCGGCCACATTTATCCGGCTATAGCAATCGCGGATAAGATAAAAAAGGAAAATCCGGATGCTGAGATACTCTTTGTAGGCACGGAGAGAGGTCTTGAAAAGACACTTGTGCCGCAAAACGGCTATCCCATCCGTTTTATAAAGGTCAGGGGCTTTGACAGAAAAAATCTTTTGAAAAATTTCCAAACCGTAAAGGAGTTTGCGGAAGGCAGCCATATGGCAAAAAAGATCATACAGGAATTTCAGCCGGATTTTGTCATAGGCACGGGCGGCTATGTCTGCGGACCTGTAGTGCGGATGGCTTCAAAGCTTGGCATAAAGACCTATATACATGAACAAAACGCCTTTCCGGGCATGACAAACAAGCTTCTTGAAAAATACGTGGAAAAGGTATTTATAAGCTTTCCGGAGGCAAAAAAATATTTCAAAAACCAGGAAAAGATGGTACTTTCGGGAAATCCTGTAAGAGAAAACTTCTTCCACGGCAGCCGCAGCGAGGCCAGGAAGAAGCTCGGCATCCCCGAGGATAGATTTATGGTACTGGCCTCAGGCGGCAGCAGAGGTGCGCTCAGAATAAACGAATCGATGATAGATGTGGCGGATTTCCTTGCCGGGCAGGATGAGGTAGAGCTTTATATGGCTACCGGGAGCGTTTTTTATGAGCAGGCAAAGGCTGCGCTTGCAAAGCATGAAGCGATGTCAAATATTCATCTTATGGAATATATAAAAAATATGGATGATTACCTCAAGGCGGCAGATGTAGTCATAGGAAGGTCGGGCGCGCTCACTGTCTCCGAAATCACGGTATGCGGGAGAGCCTCCATACTTGTTCCGTCACCAAATGTTACGGGAAATCACCAATATTTCAATGCAAAGGCAGTAGCCGACAAGGGCGGTGCCATTTTGATTGAGGAGAAGGATCTCACGGATGAGATTCTGCTTGAAAATATTATGAAGCTGAAGAAGAATCGCGCTCTTCTTGCGGAGATGGAAGAAGCGGCGAAAAAGGCCGCTCCGGGACGAGCCTGCGACATTATATACGAAGGTATCAGCAGGTAGCTACCATCCCAAAGTTTCAAAGGCAGTTTTAAAAAGGATACTTTTTAAAACTCACATGACCTTGAAGATTTGGGGCTAAAGCTGTCTTTGACCTGGTGTTCCTCGCAGGAGACAGCTAAGCTCATCTCGCCGGT
>CAVHIG010000028.1:0-23747 GCA_963636105.1 Anaerovoracaceae bacterium | reverse complement strand
TAGACGGTGCAATCTATACGGCATTGATTCATTTCAATCCAGAAACCAAGGAAACAGCCAAGGATAAAATCAAGCGTCTGATTCGAAAAGAGGTTGAAAGAGAATAATTTTTTGAAGAAATTATCAAAAAACTATTTACATTTAGTCTCAGGCGAGCATACTTTGGAATTCCATGCGGTAAATAGCAAGGGTGACAAGTCCATGGCACGCGAGACGGTCAGTGTGGATACTACGGCTCCGGTAATTCTGCTTGAGTCGCCGATAAGCGGCGGAACCTTCAGCGGTGACAAGCTCCATGTAAAAGGCGTGGCAGAAAGCGATGCAAAATATACCTTTAAGATAGACGGCACAGCCGTAACGCCTACAGGAAAGATATTCAAGGACGGGCTTATGGACTGTTATCTGCCGCTTACGGGCGCAGGCACAAAGGACAGTATCGTGCTTACGATAAAGGCCGTTGATGAGGATGGAAATGCAACCGAGAAGATGATGATGCTCAGTAATTCCGAGCTAAGCAAGATCAAATCCGTAACACTTTGTGCAGGCGGAAGTCCGGTGACGGACGCTGTCGCATGGGCAAGCGGCAACGGCATAGTCAAAGGATACGCCGACGGCACATTCAAACCGAACGATAAAATTACAAGGCAGGAGCTTGCGGCGATGCTGTATAGGTATTCTCAGTTCAAGGCCTACGATGTTTCAAAGATGAACGATTTGTCAGCTTATACAGATGAAAACGAGATAGGCTCATGGGCTATGGATTCGCTCAAGTGGGCGAATGCTCAGGGACTTGTAAAGGGCAGGACGGATACGACCATCGTGCCTCGCGGCAATGCCACAAGGGCAGAATCAGCAGCTATGCTGATGAGATTTGTCGAGAATGTGGCAAATCAGACAGAATAGAAACCACAACAACAAAAAGAAAAGCGCAATAACAAATTATGAAAACGGGCAAGTCCGCCGGGGGTTTCGGCAGACTTGCCCGTTTGCTCTTCTCGACACCAATCAAATCCTACTATATGGTAATGTTTATTTAGTTTTTAGGGGCACATTGCTAAAATGCCGTCTTGGTGATACAATGTAAGCAAATTGATTACCCTTGCCAAATTTCACACTGTTTTTTACGGAAGGAGAAGAAAATGAAAAATTTACAGGAATTTCCACGCATACCACTGGCAGTGCTCCCTACCCCAATCCAGAAACTGGAAAATATTAGCCGCCTGCTGAATACCAATGTCTACATCAAGCGCGATGATCTGACCGGAATCGGCTTGGGTGGCAATAAGGTCCGTAAGCTGGAATTTCTGCTGGCGGATGCCAAGCAGCAGGGCGCGGAGATCGTCTTCACCACAGGCGGCGCGCAGTCCAACCACGCAATGCTGACCGCAGCCTGCGCAAAAAAGCTTGGAATGACGCCTATCCTCATTTTGAAAGAGCGCGGTGTCACCGAGCGAAAGGGCAATCAGCTGCTTGAGTATCTCATGGATACAGACGTACGTTTCATGGATACCGACAGCTATGATGACATTTATGCGGAGATGGACCGCATCGGAAAGGCCAGCGGCAAGAAATACTACAAAATTCCTTGCGGCGGTTCAAACGCCATCGGTTCGCTGGGCTATGTAGGCTGCATACAGGAGATTGCTGACAGCGGCATGCATTTTGACTATATCTGCTGTGCCGAGGGCAGTGGCGGTACTCACGCCGGCGTAGCCTTGGGCGCAAAGCTTTTTATGCCAGATACTCAGGTGGTCGGACTGATGGTGGACGACAGTCCGTTTGAAGTAATCACTACCCGCATCATGCAGGAGGCCGCCAAGCTGCTTGAGCTGGACTTTGTGCCTACAGCTGCGGATGTGCATCTGATAAACATGTGCGGTCCGGGTTACGCCATTGCGTCAAAAGAAGGCAATGCCGCTATCCGCATGATGGCCGCAAATGAGGGTCTGTTCCTCGATCCTGTGTACACCGGCAAGGCTTTTGCGGGTCTTGTCAAGCTGGCCAGGGAGGGCAAATTCAAGCCGGATGACAATGTATTGTACCTGTACTCGGGCGGCGCAGGCGGCCTATTTGCTATCGATGTAGATCTTGAATAGCCATATAAAAGGCAAATATCCGGAATTTAAGGAGAAACTCATCATGAAATTTTGGAAAATGAACGGCGCCGGCAACGACTTCATCGTCGTGGACGACAGAAACGACGCCGTTTCCGCTGAAAAGTGGCCGCAGATCGTACGCACAGTCTGCGAAAGGCACCTGTCTATCGGAGCCGATGGCTTTATGGTTGTGAAGAAGGCTACATGCAGCGGCGATTATAAAATGCTTTTTTTCAATTCCGACGGTTCTATGGGGGAGATGTGCGGAAACGGCGCTCGCTGCGTGTGTCGCTACGGTTACGAGAACGGCCTGGCTGGCGAGGTGCAGAGGGTCGAGACCACCGCGGGTCTTGTCACCGGCTGGCGAGTGGACAGGCAGCTCTACCGCGTCAGGCTCAACGATCCTTGCAATATACAGCTTGCCGGTAAGGCCGAGGTGGATGGCAGGCTCTATGATTACGCTTATTTGGAGCTGGGGAATCCCGGCATACCTCACGTGGCGGTTCCCATGCGTGATTTGAAAAATTACGATACGCGGGCGCTGTTTCAGCTGGGGCGCAAGCTACGCTATTACAAGGACTTCGCAAAGGGCGCGAATGTGAATTTTTATGAGCTTATCGGCCCGGACCACCTCTATGAGCGCACCTATGAACGTGGCGTGGAGGATTTTACATACGCTTGCGGGACCGGCACCGGCTCTGTGGTGGCAGTGCTTACATTGCAGGGCAAGGTCTCGGGCAGGCATGTCAAGGTAGATATGACCGGCGGCACGCTCTATATTGATGTGGAACGGGCCGCGGACGGCAGCGTGACAGACCTCTATCTTACCGGCCCGACAAATGTAGTCTGCAAGGGCGAAATCACTGACGAGGCGCTGGCGTTTTAAGGCGAAGTCACGACAGATCCTGAGCAGGAGCTGGCCGCAGCAGACGGCACAAGGCTTTTGACGATCGATGATTTGTTCTGCTTGGCTCGAAAATAAGCTTAGCCGTGTCTGTGACACGGCTAAGCAGTAATGTATCTGCCGCCTATCTTTCAAATACAATCTCTCCACCGACCATGGTCAGGACAGGCTTTATGTCCTTTATCTCCATAGTATCTATTGTGAAGATGTCCTTGTCGAGAAGGGTCATGTCGGCATAGTAGCCGGGCTTTATCCTGCCCTTGAAGTCCTCGGCAAACTCCGCGTAGGCGCTGCCGGCCGTGTAGGCATCCACCGCAGTTTCCACATCTACACACTCGTCCGGATGGAAGCCCTCAGGCGGATTGCCGCTCTTATCCTTGCGGGTAACGGCGTGGTAGATGTTCGGGAACGGATTGCAGCTCTCCACCGGGCAGTCCGTGCTATATGCAAGATGCGCGCCGCGTCTTAAAAGCGTGCCAAAGGCGTAAGATGTGGACGCAAGCTCCGCGCCGCAAAGCTCTTCAACTATATGCATGTCGTAGTCGATAAATACAGGCTGCGCAAGTACAAGTATGTCGTCAGCGATAATGCGATCCAAAGTCTCCTTATCCGTAACCTGGCAGTGCACAAGAGCGTGGCGCAGCTCATTTTTGCCATTTATAAAGGCTTTTTCGTAGCTCTTTATCGTGTCCTCTACTGCCTTTGAACCGATGCAATGAGTCACCACCTGCATGCCGGCGTCCTTCGCGAGCGCGCAAAACTCGTCCATTTCCGCCGCGGAGAGCCACTCAAGACCGTGATTTTCTGGGTCGCCCACATAGCCGTCCTTCATGAGAGCCGTCCTTGCGCCCAGGCTTCCATCCTTGAAAAGCTTGAGCGGACCGTACTGTATCCAGGAGCCCTTTGCGTATCTCTTGAAACAGAGCTCACCCTCAAGGTATTTTTTGAATTCAGCCAAATCCTTGAAGCGGCTTTGATGGCGATAACGCAGCAGCGCATCCCCCTTTTCGTATATGTCATTTATAAGGGCATAGCCGTCGACAGGATTAGGAAAATCCGCGCCTATGTCATTGCTTTGTATGCTTGTGATGCCCATGGAAACGGCGTGGCGCATGGCGTCGATGAGGATTTCTCTTTTCTCCGCGAGTGTGAAGTCCGGAATGACGTCCTTTGCGTAGCTGACAGCGGCGCCTTTGAAGATGCCGTTTGGAAAGCCGTTTTCGTCCTTTTCGAATTCGCCATTTGGAAACTGCGGGGAGTTTTCGTCGAGGCCGAGGGCTTCGAGGAGCTTTGTGTTTCCGGAGCATATATGGCCGCATACTCTTTCGAGCACGATAGGAATTTCAGTGCTTATCTTATCGAGGTCAAAGCGTGTAGGTATGCGCTTTTCGTCTGTGAAGAAGTCCTGATTCCAGCCTATGGCATGGAGGCCGTTTTTTACCTTGTCAGGATGCGTATTTTTGAAGTCTATGCATCTTTGTATCATTTCGTCTATGGAAGTGACGCCCTCTATATTTGCCTGGTTCAAAACCTCTGCGTATTGCTCAAGATGCATATGCGCGTCATTCAGGCCGGGAATGAGAGTTTTACCCTTGCAGTCGTATACAAGCGCGGCTTCGGCAGAATGTGCCAGAATCTCTTCGTTTGTGCCTACAAGACTTATGAGGCCGCCATCTATAAGTACAGCCTGCGCGTAGCATCCCTTTTCCACATAAACCTTCGCATTGTGCAATATCTTTTTCATGGTATGTAAACTCCATTCTTTATTCCACTATTCCGCTATCTGCAGCTGGTCAAGTAATCATACAAAAAACACCACAAACCCGCAGGCAGTTTAGTGAATGGTCGATCGGATACTGCGCCGCGGGCTGTTTTGCTGCCGAATTTATTAGCAAGATAAGATTATGATTTTTGAGGGGATTTGTCAATACGAAAAAATGCAAGAAAAGGATAAAAATGACATGGGAAAAACCGATAAAATTTTACGGTAAAAAAATTATGCAATAAAAATTTTACCAATTCTAAAAAGAAGGGGCCGCCAAAGGCGCATGGAAACGATGCAATCCGCCGCAAAATGCCGCAAAGCCTTGAAATGACGCCGTTTCCGCCGCAAAACCCCGCGAAGCCCTGAAGCGACGCCGTTTCCGCCATAAAATTCCGCAAAATGGCACAAAACTTGCTTTGTAGTAGTGCCGAAACCGAAAAATTTTTTATTTTTTTTCTTGATTTTAGTGAAAAATTACGTGAATTTGCACGTTTTGCGCCAAACATTTGCACTAAATGACTAAATAATCGGACGAGGAGCGTAGAAATAGAAAATGATTGACGGAAAAAGAATATATGAAAATATGAAGAGACTCGTCGCTGTTCCGAGCACGTCCGGCACCGGCGAAGAGGTGAATGCGGCCTATAAGCTTTGGGAGCTGCTTCGGGAAATCCCATATTTTGCGGAGCATAGCGAAAATGTACAGCTTGTGCCCATAGAGGGAGATCCGTTTGGACGCTGTCTTGTGGCGGCGTATTTGGAATGCGCGCCGGGCAAGGCTGAGACCGTAATCTTGAGCGGACACTATGATGTTGTGGATACTGAGGAATACGGCAGCTTGCAGGGCATCGCCTATGATGTGGAGGCGATCACGGAGCGCATCAATGAACTGTATATAAATGACGAGTGCAAGAAGGACTACGAGAGCGGACGCTGGCTCTTTGGCAGAGGTACGGCGGACATGAAGTACGGACATGCGCTTTGTCTGGAGCTTTTGAGACACTACTCCGAGGAGGGCGGCATCCGTGGCAATCTCCTCTATGTGGCAGTGTGCGGCGAGGAGACAAATTCCGAGGGCATGCTGGCTGCGGTACCGTTTTTCAACGATTTCGCAAAGAAGCAGGGGCTTGTGTATAAGGCTTTTCTTCTGGCAGAGGGCTTTTTGGTGGAAGGACAGGAGGAAGGTGTAAAATATATCCAGTATGGCGGCGCGGGCAAGGTGATGCCTATGTTCTTCTGCGTGGGCGCGGCGACTCACGGAGAGGAACCGCTCAAGGGGCTGGACGCAAACATCCTCGCGGCAAAGGTGTACGAGGAAATGGTGCTGAACCCCAAATTTTGCCAGAAAAACCACGGCGTTACCACTTCTCCACCTGCGGGGCTCAAATTGCAGGATCTCAAGACGAATTACTCATTATCCACCTCGCTCTACGCGGCGACTTATTACAACATAGCGACGATAAAGCTGAGTCCTGAGGATACGATGAGGGAGCTCATCTCCGTTGCGGAAACGGCGTTTGACCGCGCGATAAGGCTTATGGAAGCGAAGGCGGCGGCGTTTGCGGAGTTTTCGGGAGTTGAGCTTGAGAATCTCGAGCGCTACGAGGCGAAGGCCTGTGTAAAGACCTTTCGCGAGATCTATGAGGCTGCCGAGGCGAAATTTGACGGTGATCTCGAAGGCTATTTGAGAGAATATACCGAGGAGCTGATGAAGGTAAATCCAGAGATTCAGGATACCTGCATAAAGCTTGTAAGAAGGCTCTACGAGCTTTCCGGTGACAAGCGCCCGATGATTATCGTGTCTATAATGCCTCCGTATTATCCGGACGTAAATGTTGATCTTGAGGACGCGGCGACTTCGGAGCTTTTGCAATATGTCGATGAGATTATCGATTATGCGCGTGAGAAGTATGGCGAGACGCTCAAGACGAGCGAATATTACGGAATTTCCGATCTTTGCTACACCTGGCTTGCGGATGGTATGAATTTTGATAAGCTTTTTGAAAATTTGGTGGGAGAGAAGCTCCTCTACCAATTTCCGGCAGAGGCTTTGAAAGAATTCAAGGTGCCGGCGATCGTGCTGGGAAGCTATGGCAAGGATATGCACAAGTACACAGAGAGGTTGTGCAAGGATTATAATTTCGATATCCTGCCGGATCTGTACACGACGCTTATTGAGAAGATTTTACAGTAACAAAGGAGCGACCTGAAAAGCTGCGAGCATCGGGCCGCTCCTTTTGCGCCTGCTTCTATGCGTTTTATTACACCTAAAATCCTTGATACCGACACGAGTTTGGGGTAAAATAGTGGAGGAGAAAAGGCAGGGACACTGAAAATGGTCAAACGAAAGAAGCGCAGAAGCCGCGAATTCAAGGAAAATAACGAAAAGGTAGATATTGAAGAGGCGCGCAGACTCAGACGGGAAAAGCGCAGTGCTCTGATCGCAGAAAAAGAAGCTGCGGCCAGACCTGTGAAGATAAAAAAAGAGGTCTCAAAGAGGATGAAGGCGAAAAAGAGAAAAAAAGCACTGCTCTATCTGGGCATTGCGGTCTTTTTGTGCGCAATATTTGCGGCCTCGGTATGGAATGTGGTCTCTGTCCGTCTGCAATACAGAGAAGTGAAAAACGAGCAGGCCTCGCTCGAAGAGCAAAAGGACAGGCTCACAAAGGAGCTTGAAAATGTAGACAATCTGGAATATGTGGAGCAGGAGGCCAGAGCCCTTTTGCGCATGATAAAGCCGGGCGAGATTTTATACGTCCTTCCAGACACGGACAGTACGGATAAAGACGCGACAGCCGCTACAGGCGGTGAGAATGCAGACGACCAAAACGCGAAAGACCAAAACGCGGACGACGAAAACGCGGACGACGCGGAGGCAAAGACAGGAGACACTGAAAAAGGAAAAGAATAATGCAATCAGACAAGATGAATACGATAAAAGAAGTCATAGTGGTAGAGGGCAGGGATGATACCGCCGCGGTAAAGCGCGCCCTCGACTGCGAGACCATAGAGACGCACGGCTTTGGAATATCTGCGAGCTCTTGGCGCCTCATAGCCAAGGCCTACAGCGAAAAGGGCATCATAATATTTACAGATCCAGACCATGCAGGTGAAGAAATAAGAAGAAAGCTCACAGAACGCTTCCCTGAGGCAAAGCAGGCCTACCTCCCGAGGCGTGAGGCCACAAAGGCAGGCGATATAGGCATTGAAAACGCGG
The DNA here is from genome assembly GCA_963636105.1 of Anaerovoracaceae bacterium. Lineage (GTDB taxonomy): Bacteria > Bacillota > Clostridia > Peptostreptococcales > Anaerovoracaceae > CAVHIG01. Next base: position 15,765 of record CAVHIG010000028.1, on the reverse strand, counting down.
AGCCTGAGGCCATCATGGAGGCGCTTACAAAGGCGCATTGCACACTTGCCGAAAAGCGGACTGAATTTACAATGGAGGACATGACACGCTACGGCCTTACGGGCGTGCCGGAGGCGGGCGCGAGAAGAGAGGCGCTTGGCAAATACCTCGGCATCGGCTACGGAAACACGGGCAGTTTCCTCAAAAAACTCAATAAATACAACATTTCAAGAGAGGATTTTCTAAAATATGAAGCTATACTCACCCGCGGCGATACGGGACATCAAGGATAGATACGGATTCAAGCTCTCAAAGAGCCTGGGTCAAAACTTTTTGACAGACAAGAATATAATCGACAAAATCATTGAAAGCTCGCTCATCACAAAGGACGATATCGTTATAGAAATCGGTCCGGGCATCGGCGTGCTTACGGCAGAGGCTGCGCAGGCGGCAGGCCGGGTCATCGCGGTGGAGATTGACAAAAATCTCATACCCATACTCAAGGAAACGCTGTCAGAATATGACAATGTAGAGGTCATAAATCAGGATATTTTAAAGACAGACCTGAACCGAATTCTTGACGAGCATGGCTATGCTGCTTCCACTGCGGAAACTGCGCAGGCTCCGGGCAAGGATGAGGCGGCAGGCGGTGCGCGGGGCAGAGTGCGGATAATCGGAAATCTGCCATATTATATCACCACGCCAATAATCATGAAGCTGCTTGAGGATGGCGTGCGCGCGGACAGCATCACCATAATGATGCAAAAGGAGGTCGCGGACCGCATAAAGGCGGAGCCGGGGACAAAGGCTTACGGAGCGCTGTCGCTGGCGGTTCAATATTATTGCACAGTAGAGGCGGTGGCGAAGGTGCCAAAGGAGGTATTTTTGCCGCAGCCAAAGGTAGATTCGGCCGTACTGCGCCTGGATATACGCAGTGAGAAGCCGGTAAAACTTACAGATGAAAGGGTATTTTTTGCGTGTATAAAGGCCGGCTTTGGGCAGAGGCGCAAGACCTTGCTGAATTCGCTCACAGGAGTGCGCGGAATGAGCAAGGAGCAGATTTCGAAGGTTTTGGAGACTGCGGGGATAGACCCTGTCAGAAGGGCGGAGACTCTGAGCCTTGAGGAATTTGCATTGCTTGCGAATACAATATCGGCTGCCGAGGCTTCCGGCATTTCAGAAGGCGCGCAGGTTGGAGAAAAATAATGGAAAAATTGAAAAATTTTTACTTGAAATATTTGCATAATTGCATTGCAATGTCTGTTTTGCTGGGCTTTGTATTGAATTTCATTATAGAAGCTCTTGCGAGACATTCTTTTGTCGCGGGGCTGGAGTTTTTGGCGGAAAGCCCGCTTGTATTTTTGTACAATGTCCTGATAATTTTCACCACAATGATGACGGCAGTACTCTTCAGGAGACGGATTTTTATCTACTTCTGGTGGTCCGGCTGGTGGCTGGCTCTCGGAATCATAAATTCCGTAATACTCTCAAATCGTATGACGCCTTTTACGACAAAGGATCTGTCGATTTTGGAGGACGGCCTGTCGATAGTGACAAATTACCTGAACAGCAAGGAAATTGCCATGGCCTGCGTAGGCTTTGGCCTCCTGATAGCGGCGGTCGTATTGGTTTTTATATTTGCGCCGAAGCTAAAGGAAAAGATAAATTACAAGAAAAGCATAGCGATTTTTCTGGCGACTCTGGTCTGTATTTTCGGCGCCAGCGGACTTGCGATAAAATGCGGCATAGTAGACACCTTTTTCGGAAACCTGGCCTATGCGTACAGAGACTTTGGCGTGCCGTACTGCTTTATAAATACATGGCTGAATACAGGTATTTCAAAGCCTTTCGGCTACAGCGAGGAGAAGGTAAAAAATGTCTTTGACGAGGGTGAGCTTTCCGAGGATGGGACATCGCAGATTACCGTAGAGGATGACGGGCAGGAGCATCCGAATATTATATTCCTGCAGCTCGAATCCTTTATAGATCCATCTCACGTGAAAAATATAAAGCTTTCAGAGGATGCCGTGCCATTTTTCAGGAGCCTGAAGGAAAACTATTCCTCCGGATATCTGACAGTGCCGGCGGTGGGCGCGGGTACCGCAAATTCAGAATTTGAAGTTATGTCCGGTATGAGTGTAAAATTCTTCGGCCCGGGCGAATATCCGTACAAATCGGTGCTTACAGAGAAGACCTGCGAGACCATAGCCTATGATCTCAAGAGCATTGGATATTCCGCTCATGCCATTCACAACCACAGAGGCGCCTTCTACAACAGAAATACCGTCTTCGCAAACCTCGGCTACGACACCTTCACCTGCCTCGAATACATGGCAAACGCCGTTAAAACCCCTAAAAACTGGGCAAAGGACAGAGTCCTCGTGCGCTATATAACAGATGCCCTCAATTCCACGGAAACCGAGGACCTTGTATATACAATTTCAGTGCAGGGTCATGGAAAATATCCGACAGAGCAGGTGATAAAGAACCCGGCCATCACAGTGGAGGCCGAGACCGAGGAGCTGAAATGGCAGTGGGAATATTACGTAAATCAGATTCACGAGATGGACGAATTTCTTGAAGACTTGACCGACGAGCTTTCAAAGTATGACGAGGATGTAGTTCTTGTACTCTACGGCGACCACATTCCGGCGCTCGACATCGAGGAAAATGAGCTGGAGAGCGGCGACCTCTACAAGACTGAGTACGTAATCTGGAGCAATTTCAAAATGAAGAAGGTGGATCAGGACCTGTACACCTATCAGCTGGCCGCGGAGGTGCTCAACAGGCTCGATATCCATACGGGCACATTGATAAAGTACCACCAGAACCACAAGGACAGCGAGACCTATCTCTCTGACCTCAAGCTTCTTGAGTACGACATGCTCTACGGCAAGGATTATATCTACGGCGGCAGCTCACCATTTGTGGCTACGGATTTGCAGATGGGCATCGACCCGATAAGGATCGACGAAATCGTGCTGCTGGGAGACCAGTATTACATCAAGGGCGAAAACTTCACCGAATACAGCAAGATTTCGCTCGACGGTGAGATTCTGGATACCGTCTACCTGTCTCCGGGACTTCTGGCGCTCAATGACGAGGTGGATCCGGAGCGCGCGGCAGACATGAAGGTATCTCAGGTCGAGAAAAACAAAGAAATCCTCTCCACCACCGAGTAGCAGCTTTTAGGCTCTTTGCGGAAACTGCGCAGGCTTGCGGCGTGCGAGGGTCGTGCGGCTTGCGGCGGGAGGCTTAGCTCAGCTGCTCACTTGCGATTTTCAAAAATTCTACGGCTGCCTTGCTCGGGCGCTTGCCGGCCTTTTGATAGAAGGATACGGAGCGTGCGGAGTCGGCGCAGTCCAGCTTATAATAGACCATATTTGCGTCAGGATTCATATGTCGGACGAGTGAGTCACTGATGAAGGTAAGCCCCATGCCGTAGCATGCGAGATTGTAGGCAGAGATCTGCTGGTCGAGCTCAAGCGCGGTTTGGGGCCTGAATTTTTGGCTGTCACAGATTTTTTCCGCGCGAAAGCGGGTATCATTTCCGGAGCGCAGAAGCAGGAAGGGGTCGTTTTTGAAGATTTCAAGCGGTACGCCCGGTACATTGCTTTTCAGGTGCTTGCCCTTTATTATGTCCTTTGTGCTCAGCTGGTATTGCTTTGCGTTTTCTGTCGAGGTAAATTTTTTATTTGCGGCCAGGATGAGGTGCTCGTCGTACAGATAGTGGGCGCTGCATTTGCTCGGATCGAATTCGTAATTGTCTATTATAAGGTCAAGGCTGCCGTCTGCCAGCGAATTTTCAAGCTGGGCTGTGGTGGCCTCGACAAGCTTTACAAAAACCTTTGGATAGGCCTTTGTAAAGGCGGTGACTATAGGCGGCAGTATAAAGGATGTGAAGAAGCTGCTGGCGCCTATTGCTATGCTTCCGGTATTAAGTTCGTTCAAATTTGTCACGTAGTTTCTGAATTCTTTTTCGAAATCCATGATTCTTTCGGCGTATTTTATGTATTTTTTCCCACATTCTGTGAGCTGGACGGGTACAGTGCTTCTGTCAAATATATCCGCGCCTATGTTCTGCTCTATTTTTTTTATTGTGGCACTCAGAGAAGGCTGTGAAATATAGAGATTCTGCGCAGCCTTTGAAAAACTCTTCTCCTTGTATACCTCGTATACATATTCCTTTCCGTGAAACATTTACGGCTCCTTTCGTTTTTCCTGTTTTGGTAAAGTATACTTTATCAAATTATTTGTTGCAAGGAAGATTTGGGGCGGCACATGCCTACTGCTTTGCACTGAAACATACCTGTTAAATTGTGAATTCGCACAAAAAAATGATATATTAGTGTGACAGTATACCAAAAATATATACAAACATACGCAATATATGTGTATTTACATACCGTTTTTATACTTAATTATACGCATTATAAACAAAAATTTATAAGTGTTATAAATATATAAGTAATTGCCTTTATTTTATTAAAAACTTATAATAAAGTCAAGAAGGACAGATAAACGAATTTAAATTTCTGCCGAAGTAGGTTGCAGAAAATATTTCAGAGAGACCTTGAGAGTCTAGAGGAGAAAGAAGGAAGAAGTTATGTCAAACGGATTTGTAGTATTGATGGGAATGGGTACCGTCTTCTTCGGTTTGATAGTTTTGATTCTTCTGTGCATGCTGATGAGTAAGATTTGCATGTGTTTTGAGAAGAAAGAATCTTCAGCAAAATCTGCGCCTTCCGCCGCTACATGCGCGGACGCGGCACCTACGCAAAATGAAGGGAACATAAGCGTAGAGCTGAAAGCCGCAGTTGCCGCAGCTATCGCGGAAGAGATGGGCACGGACGTATCCGCAATCAGAATATTGTCATTCAAGGCTGTTTAGTGAAGCTCAAGCTGCCTTGCGAGAGACAATTGAAAAGGACAGACGATGTAAGAAGAGAATTACATTTGAGGTCTGGAAAATCCACATAAGAAAGAAATGAGGGGAGAAAATGAAAAAATATCGCGTAAATGTCAATGGGACATCATATGAAGTTGAGATAGAAGAAATCACTGCTGGAGAAGCTGCTTCTGTTACCCCTGCACAGAAGACAGCTCCCGCTCCGGCTGCAGCTGCAAGCTCGGCTGCCCAAACTCCGGCCGGTGCTGAGACGGTGACAGCACCTATGCCGGGAAATATCCTTTCTGTAAATGTAAAAAACGGAGACAATGTCAAGGCAGGTCAGGTACTTATGATACTTGAAGCTATGAAGATGGAGAACGAAATCCTGGCACCTTGCGACGGAAAAGCCTCCGGCGTGGCAGTTTCCGCGGGACAGACCGTGGAGACAGGCGCAATCCTTTGCACGATAGGCTGAGCTTGCAGGTGTAGCTGGAAAGGAAGTAGTGATTATGGAAGCATTTGTAAATTTCTTACATCAGACGGGGGTCTATACGCTGTTTTCCTCAGAGCCGAAATCCCTCATAATGATTTTGATTTCATTTGTGCTGATGTATCTTGCTATAAAAAAGCAGTTTGAACCTCTTCTTCTGCTGCCGATAGCCTTTGGTATGTTGCTTACGAATTTGCCGGGTGCGGAGGTCTTTCATGAGGCTCTCTTTGCTGGCGGGCATGTACACTGGGATTTGTTTGGAGGCGCGGCGGCAGACGGCACAGTGATCACGCCGGGGCTTTTGGATTACCTTTATCTCGGGGTCAAGCTAGGCATCTACCCATGCCTCATTTTCCTCGGCGTGGGAGCTATGACGGATTTTGGCCCGCTCATTGCGAATCCAAAGAGCCTGCTCCTCGGAGCGGCTGCGCAGTTTGGTATCTTCTCCACCTTTGTGGGCGCAAAGCTGCTCGGCTTTACATCGGCTCAGGCGAGCTCAATCGGCATCATAGGCGGTGCGGACGGACCGACGGCGATATTTGTGACTACAAAGCTCGCGCCGGAGCTGCTCGGACCTATTGCTGTGGCAGCCTATTCTTACATGGCGCTTGTGCCTGTAATTCAGCCGCCGATTATGAAGCTTTTGACCACTGAAAAAGAAAGAAAGATTGTCATGAAGCCGCTCAGAACGGTTTCAAAGACTGAAAAGATAATATTCCCTATAGTTGTGACCGTGCTGGTATTCTTGATTGTACCATCCGCTACACCGCTTGTGGGATGCCTGATGCTCGGAAACCTCTTCCGTGAGTGCGGAGTGGCAGAGCGTCTTTCAAAGACAGCGCAAAACGAACTTATGAATATAGTGACCATATTCCTTGGAGTGACGGTAGGAGCAACTGCGACCGCGAGCACCTTCCTGAGTCTTGAGACGATCAAGATTATGGTAATGGGCGTGATAGCTTTCTCCTTCGGAACAGCTGCAGGAGTAGTGCTTGCGAAGATTATGAATCTCTTCCTGAAGGAAAAGATAAATCCGCTCATCGGTTCTGCAGGAGTCTCCGCGGTGCCTATGGCAGCGAGAGTATCCCAGAAGGTGGGCCAGGCAGAGAATCCGAGAAACTTCCTGCTTATGCACGCCATGGGACCGAATGTGGCCGGAGTCATCGGCTCTGCCATAGCGGCCGGCGTACTCATCGCTATGTTTGGATAGGATAAATTCTTTGAACTTGCAGTCGGCGGAGGCTTTGCTTTTGGGCAAAGACCGGATTCGACCTGATAAAAGAGGATTTTGAATATTCGGCTGCGAGGGTATGAAAAGGACGGGATGGGCCATGAAAAATATGGAAAAGAAACCTTTATATATAACAGATACAATTTTAAGAGATGCTCACCAATCGCAGGCGGCTACCAGAATGAAGCTTGAGGATATGCTCCCGGCTTGTGAGACACTGGACAAGATAGGCTACTGGTCTCTCGAATGCTGGGGTGGAGCTACCTTCGATGCCTGCATGAGATTCCTGAATGAGGATCCGTGGGAGAGACTCAGGGCTTTGAAGAAGGCACTGCCGCATACGAAGCTGCAAATGCTTTTCCGCGGCCAGAACATGCTCGGATATAAGCACTACGCGGATGATGTCGTGGATGAATTTGTAAAAAAATCCATAGAAAACGGCGTAGATGTGGTGCGTATATTCGATGCCTTGAATGACGTAAGAAATCTTGAAAAATCGATAAAAGCCTGCAAGGAATACGGCGGTATATGTGAGGCGGCGCTGAGCTATACCGTAAGTCCCGTACATGACGAGGACTATTTCGTAAGACTTGCTCTGGAGCTTGAGAAAATGGGCGCGGACGTGATATGCATAAAGGATATGGCAAATCTTTTGCTTCCTTACAAGGCGTACTCGCTCGTAAAGCGCCTCAAAGAGAATGTAAGCGTGCCTATTCATCTCCATACCCACAATACCACGGGTACGGGAGACATGGTATATCTGATGGCGGCTCAGGCAGGTGTGGATATCGTAGACACGGCACTTTCACCAATGGCAAACGGCACATCACAGCCGGCGACGGAGTCACTTGTGGCTACGCTTGCGGGCACCGAGAGAGATACAGGCCTTGACCTTTCGCTCATGGCCGAGGCGGCGGCACACTTCAGGACTGTCGCAAAGAGGCTCATGACAGAGGGAATACTCGATCCGAAGGTTTTGTCGGTAGACGGCAATACCCTGCTCTATCAGGTACCGGGCGGCATGCTTTCAAACCTCATATCGCAGCTCAAGCAGGCGAATGCAGAGGACAAGTATTATGACGTGCTTGCGGAGATTCCGCGTGTACGTGAGGACTTCGGTTATCCTCCGCTTGTGACACCGACGAGCCAGATTGTCGGCTCCCAGGCCGTGCTCAATATCCTGGCCGGAGATAGATACAAGATGGTCACAAAGGAGTCTAAGGGACTTCTGCGCGGCGAGTATGGAAGGCTTCCGGGCAAGATAAATGAAGCCGTTCGTAAAAAGGCGATAGGCGATGCAGAGCTTATAGAATGCAGGCCGGCGGATTTGATACCGCCTGAGCTTGAAAAATACAAAGCAGAGGCGAAGGATTTCGCAAAGAGTGAGGAGGATGTGCTTTCATACGCGATGTTCCCACAGGTTGCAAAGAAATTCTTTGAGGTGCGAGACGGAGGCGGCGCGGCGGAAACTGCGAGTGCTTTCGCGCCGGCTTCGGACGCGGGCAAAAAGGCGAGCGCGGCGGCAGATTCAAATGCAGTGCGCGAGCTCTATGTAGATGACAGGTCTATGTAGACCCGGCATATAGGCAGCGTAGGTCGACGATAGCCCGATAGAAGGGCACACAGGATACGAAAATATCTAATTTAATAGCATAAAACTTCTTTCTTTAAGCCCGAAGGCTGCGGCTCCCCCGCTCCTTCGGGCTTTCTCCCTTTTTGCTGATTTTGAGAGGAACATTCTAAAATGCAACTAAAAATAGTTGCGCTTTTACTGCCGATATATTATAATGTGTTCGAATAAGGGAAGGAGGAATGGATGTTGGGCCAGAAAGAAAAATTGATTGCACGCCTGATGTCGAAACCGAAAGATTTTACTTTTGATGATGCGGAGACCTTGCTAAAATATTTCTCCTATAGGTGTTCGAATAAGGGGAAAACAAGCGGTTCAAGAGTGATGTTTGTCTCTGAAGAACATCCGCCGATTTTATTGCATAAGCCGCATCCCAGGAAAGAATTGCCGGAATATCAGATAAAACAGCTGATTGCGCTTTTGGAACAGGAGGGCTTGGTATGAGCAATACAATGGAATATAAAGGCTATATAGGGAGTATCGAATTTTCACCTGAGGATGTATTGTTCTTCGGAAGGGTTTTGGGAGTTCGTGCATTGATCTCATATGAAGGTTGTGACGCCAAAAGCCTTTTAGAAGATTTTCACAATGCGGTGGATGATTATTTAGAGATGTGCGAGCAAGAAGGAATTGTCCCTGAGAAGGCGTACAAGGGAAGCTTCAACGTTCGCATCACACCGGAGCTTCATAAGCAGGCAGTTATTATGGCTCTTTCAATGCAGATTACTTTGAATGCTTTTGTAGAAAAGGCAATCAGTCAGGCCGTAAATTCGAGTCATAGATAGTGAAAAATCTCAAAAAACGCACTAAAAAGGGAACTTTTCCGCTCTCGGATACGTCTAAAACGCAAAATAAAAAATCCGACATAGCGACAGAGCCCTGATTTCAAAACCCTAAAAATCAAAGAAATCAAGAGGCACTGCCGCTTGTAGTTGTGTTACAAAACATTGGGAGGACGAAGATGAAAAGACACATTTTGAGCATATTGCTCGTACTTGCGCTTGTCCTGACATCGCTTGCGCCTATCGGAATTTCCGCCGACGAAGCATATGGCGCGACGACATTCAGCGACATAAGTGACCACTGGGCCAAATCATATATAGAAAAGGCCGTACAAAAGGGCTTTGTAAAGGGCTATCCCGACGGAACCTTCCTGCCTGAAAAGGCCGTATCCAGAGCCGAATTTATCAAGATGGTAAATAGCGCCATAGGAAATACAGGCAAGGCCTCCATCAATTTCACAGACGTGCCTTCAAATGAATGGTTCTATTCCGACATATGCAAGGCCGTATCGGCCTCATACGTATCGGGCTACACCGACGGCAGCTTCCTGCCAAACGCTTCTATCTCAAGACAGGAGGCGGCAGTCATCATCTCAAGAATAATCCCTGGCGACAGCAAGAGCGCAAATCTGTCGAAGTACAAGGATTATTCAAGCATTTCCGATTGGGCAAAGGATTCTCTCTCCGTAGTCTGCGGAAACGGCTATATGGGTGCGTACGACGATGGTCTGCTTCATCCGGCAGACAAGCTCACGCGCGCGCAGACCGCAAAGATAATTTGCGAGATTCTGGATAATGAGACAATAATTACCTCAAATACCACAGTAAAGACCGATGGCACAAAGCTTTCGGGCAAAATATACGCAAATAACGTGACAGTCAGCAAGGATCTCGCCGATGGAGACGCGACCATAGACAATTGCATAATCCTTGGCAGTCTGATTGTACAAGGCGGCGGCGAAAACAGCGTCACTGTCAATAATTCAAGAGTCGCTCAAAGCTCCGTGGAGAAGGCTTCGGGTACTGTAAGCCTCAAGCTCAAGGGAAATACCGTAATCGTAAATATGACAGCTGCAAAGGAAGCAGACATAGTAGCGGCTACCTATAGCGCTTCATCCTACGGCATAGTGCAGCACCTGAATCTCGCAGGCTCCTCCGACGTTTCCTTAAGCGGATACTTCCCTGAGGTAAATATAAACGGCACGTCAGCGGATCTCGAGCTTGAAGCAAGCAGCAGCATCAAGGCGCTCAATGTAAAGGGAAAGGGCGCGGAGATTTCACTGGACAAGAAGTCCTCTGTCACCACAGCTACAGCGGACGCGCAATGCGAATTCACTGGAGAAGGCACGATTTCAACGCTTGTAGCAAATGCGAGCGGTATCACATATGAGACAAAGCCCGGCAAGATTACGGGAAACGGTATAACTACAAGCGATACAAGCTCTGCTCTTGAATGCACGCTTACGCCAAAGAACGGTGCGGATGATGTGGATGTGGATTCAGTTATCAAGATTACATTCAATAATCCTGTCACCAAGTACAACGGCGATGCTGTCACAGCCACAAACCTGACATCGCTGGTTTCGCTGAAGAAGAGCAAATCCACAGGCTCAAATGTCAGCTTCAAGGCCAGCATAAATTCCAAGGGGACTGTCATAACCATCACACCAAAGTCGTCGCTTGATGAGGATACAAAATATTATGTAGTCATTGACAAGAATACCTTCAAGGATTCAAAGGGCAATGGAAATGCGGCAGTCAGCAGCTATTTCACGACGGATGACGATTCGACGACGGGCGATATGAAGTTTACCCCGAAAAACGGCGCGACGGGCGTGTCTGTCGATGTGGAGCCGACGATAAAGTTCACTACGGCAATCACGGATTACGATGGGGACAAGGTGACGGATGATTATATCGAGGACAACATCGTCTTCAAGAAGGGAAGTTCTTCCGGTTCGAGTGTGAAATTTACGGCAAGCTATAGCAAGAATACAAAGACTATCACGATTACGCCAAAATCTTCCCTGTCAAAGAATACGAAATATTATCTCTCCGTGCCGAGCAAGACCTTCAAGGACGACGACGGCGATGCTATCAAGGGACAGAGCGTGACATTTACGGTGGGCAAGGCAGGGCCTGAGCTCGATGATACAAGCTATAGCTCGGACGCAAGCTCGGTTACAATCAAGACGACCGCATCGGAGGCAGGCACTGTATATGGAGTAATTCTTGACAGAAATTCAAAGACTCCGTCCGCATCGAATATAATCAACGGCAAAAATGCGAGCGGCACAAAAGCAAAGGATAAGGATTCTTGTGAGGTAACAAAGGCGGGCAAGACTGCTACTCTTGAATTTGCGGGGCTTGACAGCGGCACAGAATATACCTGCTTCTTTGTACTCAAGACTTCAAGCGATACATCTGAGGTATACTCAAGGGATGTCAAGACTACAAAACCGACGGCATACCTTTCCTCCCTCAGCGTAACGGGCTGCGAGAGCATGTCACCTTCGTTCAAACAGGATACGACAAACTACACGGTGACTATGCCTTATGGTACGACAGCAGCTACGATATACGCAAGTGGACCTTTGAAGGGTGAGGTGACCTATAATGTAGGTACAGCTTCAAAGCAGTTCCTTGAAAATGGCAAATGCACTATAGCTCTCAATACGACTGGTACTACAGAAATGACGATCTATGTTAAGGAAAGCGAAAAGGCCGATACTACGTACAAATTGACCTTTAAAATTTCCGGCAATACCGGCGTGAAGAGTGTGAGCGTAAATGACGATGAGATTTCTTATTCATCTACACTCAATGCTTATTGTAAGACCGTAGAAAATGACGTGACGTCGGCAAGCGTTGAAATCACTCCGACAGACAGTAATGCCGTAGTAAGGATAGAAAGAAGTTCAGGTAATACATACAATGTAAGTAGCTTGAAAGTAGGAGACAACAGCCTCAACTTTACGGTAACTTCAAACGGCGATACAAAGGCTTACAAGATTGTAATTATAAGGGAACAGGCCGAAGAACCGGATCCGACACCGGCACCAACACCTGGTGATAGCTCGACAGATGGCGGCTCAAGCAGCACTGACGGTGGTACAAGTTCAGACGGCGGCTCAAGCAGCACTGAAGGTGGCACAAGCTCCGGCGACGACTCAAGCAGTACTGAAGGTGGCACAAGCTCGGACGGCGACTCAAGCACCACTGAAGGTGGCACAAGCTCGGGCGGCGACTCAAGCACCACTGACGGCGGCACAAGTACAGATGGCGGCGCAAGCAACACTGACGGCGGCTCAAGCTCCGGCGAATAGGTACTGGTCGGTGCCGGTAGGGCAGCTCCACTTTGTCAACATTTCGAATTCCCTACTTTCACCAACAATAGCTTTCGACTTTGAAGCAGTCGAAGCGGTTTGCGATATTTTGTAACAGCAATGTAATAGAATTCCGGTGGCTTTTTTGATAAAATAGCAAGAAGGGGAAAATATCAAAAGAGACTTATTTTATCTAAAAGACACTATACGAGGGGGAATGAATATGAAAAAGAACGCATTTAGAATTATAGCGCCTGTGCTTGCTCTTACAATGGCCGCAAGCTCTTTTGCGTATGCGGACGGCACAAACGCAAAGGTTCCGAGCGATGTAGCAGGTACTTCCGCGGAAACGGCGGTGGCTGCGCTCATGGAGACGGGAGCCATCTCGGGCGATACGGACGGGCTTTTCCATCCGCAGGCAAATCTGACAAGGGCACAGGTATGCAAAATGCTTGTGACTCTCATAGATCCGCCAAAATCAGTGCTCACAGGCACTGCCACACAGTCAGCCGCAAGCAGCGGATTTACAGACCTTGCGGGAGCGAGCTGGGCAAAATCCTACATAGACTACGCAGCCGTAAATAAGATCGCAATGGGCTACGGCGACAAAACCTTCAAGCCGAGCGGTGATGTGACTCTCGCGGAGCTTCTGACATTTACAGTGAGAGCCTGCGGATATACGGACAGCAATCTGACAGGCACATGGCCTGAAAACTACATCAAAAAAGCCGAAGACCTCAAGCTTTTTGATGGAATAGATATCGCGGGCAGCGACAAGATGAGCTCGGCAGAGCTTGCGGATACTCTCAAGACCACCCTCGCAACGAAGGAACAGGCGGCACTCGTGCTGTACAACGCAGTTTCCGCAATCGTAAAATACGAGGAGCCTGCTACTGAATGGACTTTAAAGACAGCAGCGGCAGCCGTTTCCAAGGGTGGACTGAGCTTCGCAAAGAGCGGCAGCTTCGACGCAAACCTTACAAGCTATGACGACAAGCCTCTTGCGGATGACGTATACGTGCTGACATACGGTTCGCGCGGCGACTATACTGACAGCATGAGCTTTTCGGCAAAGCTCAGCGAGTATGATGTGGAGAATGTATACAAGTACAAGAATGTGACTACGCCGGCTTATTACAAGCTTGAAAACGGTGAAATTACGCTGATTGTACTGCCATACAATGTAGGCTTCAGCGGCAAGGTATATTGCGTGATAAATGCGACGGATGGAATTACGACAAATTATTCCGGTGATAGCGTGAGCGAGTATGAGACGCTGTCGGCCATGAAGGAGATTACGTGGCTTGCGGCTAAGGGACTCAATGCTTCGGCGCTTGCGAAGAAGGATTTTCTGGACGGACAGGTCTACGAGCTCTATACAAAGAAGGGCGTGGTGCAGTCTGTGGCAGGCGTAGGTGACACAGGCAAGAAGAACAGCAGCTTCAAGGAGCTCACAAATGGCTGGGAGACTATAAAGGATACGGAAGCCGACAGAAATCTGGTTCTTATAGAGCACGAGGACGGCACAACTGAATGGATGGAAATTTCTCCAAACGCTTCCATATACGTGCTGGATACGGACGATGAAGCCTATGAAATAGGCAGCGCAAGCAAAATCAAGAAGAACGCAGAGGTAAGGCTCTACAACATTGCCGAAGATGAGGATGAGGAGATGGCTTACATCGTGGTAGTAAAGCAAAGATAGCTTTTCACGGGGATAGCTTCTCGCGAGCCATAGCCAAAAACGAAAAAACAAAGCACTATGCAGGGTGGCATATTCTGTTCTAAGGCAGAAATCCGCACCTGTATAGTGCTTTTTATATGATTTTGTACTCGCCTCCGAGCGATTTGAAATCCTCGAAAAAGTGCGGGTATGATTTCTGAACGGCTTCCGCGCCTTTTAAGATGACAGGCTCTTCGCATATGGAGGCCGCGAGCACAAGAGCCATGGCTACGCGATGGTCGCCTGCGCCTGAGACATTTCCGCCTTTGAGCCTGCCACGGCCATGAATTATGAGGCAGCCGGGCTGTTTTTCTATACTTGCGCCGAGTGCTGCAAGATTTTCACAAATAAGGGAGAGCCTTTTTTCGCGTCTGGCCGTCAGCGTAGCTGAGCTGCCGGATGCGTTTTTTATGACGGTTTTTCCGAAGGCCGCGCAGCCGAGCACAGAAATTATCGGCACAAGATCCGGTACGTCCGCTGCGTCCACCTCGGTCGCAAATAAATCCTTTGTGCGTGTCACTACGCCCTTTACGCTTGGATTTGCAAAGCCGCTGAAGTTTTTGATGATTTCGGTTATCTCCTTTTCTGCCTGGTATGAGTGGTAGTCGAGGCCGAGTACGGAAACGGCGCCGTTTATCGCGCCGGCCGCGAGCCAGACCGCGCCGTTGAGCCAGTCGCCTTCGATCTTGAGCTTGGAAGGCTTGCAGGTAAGATTGTATTTTTGATTTCCGGGGATTTTATATATCGGTACAAATTCATCGCTTGGGGTTTCGATTTCTATGCCAAAGCTTCTGAGAACCTTCATCGTCATGTCTACATAGGAAGCGGCTCTTATAGGTGAAGTGAAGTGGATTTCACTGTCGCCAGAAAGAAGTGGCAGAGCGAAAAGCAGTCCTGATATGGATTGTGAGCTTATGCCACCTGAAAGCGTGTATATTCCGGGCTGAAGGCTTCCGCTTAGGGAAAGCTTGCCGGTAGCCTGCTCCTCGCAAAAGGTGCAGCCGTGCCTTTGCATGGCTTGCATGAGAGGTACAAGTGAGCGCCTTTGTATGCTCTCGCTATAGGTAAATTCCGCTTTATCCTTCAGCGCAGCGACTACAGGCAGCAAAAAACGCAAAGTGGCGCCGCTTTCGCCGCATTCAAAAAATGCCTCATCAGAAGACGTAGAGAGAGACTCCCTGAGAGCCTCCAGGCAGGCGCGCGTTGTGAGTATGTCCTGAGATGTGTTGTTGCAAGGAATTTCCGGAAAATTTTCGCACAGAGCCGACGCTATGAGCAGTCTGTGGGTGTGAGCCTTCGAGGAAACTGCCTTGATTGTGCCGGATAGACGGCGCGGCGTAATTCGTATATTCACTTTGCGGCTCACCTCCCTTTCCCAAAAATCAATGTAAAATGTCCACAGAACAAGTTGTTCCAAGTGGATATTTTACCATAAGGCCTCGTTTTTGAAAACCCCAAAAGTGTGCATTGAGTGAAAACGCAGACTGTGGTATACTTATCTTATATATTTTCTAAGACTTATACTTTTACAAACTCACATGACTTTGAAGATTTGGGGCTAAAGCTGTCTTTGGCCTGGTGTTCCTCGCAGGAGACAGCTAAGCTCATCTCGCCGGTTTTGGGCTGCGACTTTGTCCACACGGATTTTGCGGGGCAAAATCCGTGCCAAAGGCTCGCAGCAGCCAAAACCCTGGCTCGAATCGCTTGCTGTCT
>CAVHIG010000027.1:10891-24392 GCA_963636105.1 Anaerovoracaceae bacterium | reverse complement strand
AGGATTTATTGTAGATTTTCGCTTTTTCGACAAGAATCTACAATAAATTTTAAACCAGATGAGTCTATATACCTCACAAACTGGAAATTACAACCTATAACATTACATAATTGTAATTTACCAATACGCAGCGAGTCCTAAGCTGCCTGAGGGACCATGTGCAAGTCGGTTCGGTCCCGAAGGTAGGTGTAGGCCGAGCCTACAAAACGCGCAGCCTTACAAAATTTATATTTTTTCCCAGTCCCTTGAATTTTTCCTCGTACTCCGTAGTAATTGCAGCCGCCTCACAAAGAGCCGAATGTCTATCTTCCTCCGAAGCCGTCCCAAATACCTCCGTCTGCGAACAGTCGAGAAAATCCACATGCGCTGAGGCTTGCTCGCGCGCGTCCGTACATTCTGCGTCTCTATGGAGATCTCGGCTCACCACCGCTATTTCCAAAATATCCTGAAGTGCCGCCACTTCCAGGAGGGTAAAATCAAAGAGACCATCATTGTCAGTCTTTATTTCGATAAAGCTGTCCGGATTCAGTACCGCCGCGTATTGACGCAGGTATTCTCTATAGGTAAGACGTCTCTTTGCATGACGCGGCTTTGGCCAGGGATCGCTGAAATTGAGATAGATTCCGGCGAGCTCGCCCTTTTCAAAATAATCCGTGAGATCCTTTATAAAATCGCAGGCAAAGCGCATATTCGAAAACATCTCTTCTCGGGCGGGCGCTTCTATTTTTTCCGAAGTTCTATCCGAAGCTTTATCCAAAACTTGCGTCGGATCCGCTGCCTGCTGCTCCGCCGGCAGGCAGCTACACTTTTCTTCCTCTGCAAAGAATCCAGACTCCGGGGCTTGCGTACGCAAGGCCTCACAGCGCTCCATGGCATGCAATACCACCGTCGACTGACCCTCTATACCTATGTAATTTCTGTCCGTATGCACCCGGGACTGCGTGCGCAGAAATTTGCCCTTGCCGCAGCCCAGCTCAAGATAAAGCGGCTGCTCCTTTTCGAAGGCTTCCTGCCAGTGTCCGCGCATATTGCCGGGATCCTTTACCATATATTTACTTAAATTTTCCAGCCTCTCGTCGAGGTTCTTCGCTTTTCTCTGTCTCATATCTATTTTCTATGCCTTTTAAAATTTAATTTCATTGTAAGAAATATTTGGAACGGCAGCTGCCTGCGGAACATCCAAGCCTTAAATACGCAGTGAGGCCTAAGCTGCCCTCGGGACCATGTGCAAGTCGATTCGGTCCCGAGGGTAGGTGTAGGCCGAACATCCATGTGCAAGTCGATTCGGTCCCGCAGGTAGGTGTAGGCCGAGCCGTTACTCAAATATCCTGCTATACTTTCGCAAATACCGCATGAGAGGATATCCCAGGCCATAGCAAGCTACAAGCTCTCCGAGTGCCACCCAGCCCACGCATGACCAAAGCGGTAGCGGCAAGCCGTAGGCATACTTCATCATAGCTCCTACAATCACACCATTTGCAATGACCGGCGGAAGCGGTACAAGAAGCGGCCTGTCACGAAGCGCATATGAGCCCACCGCTCCTATAAGGCTTGCAAGGCTTCCGAAAATCATATCCAAAAGTCCATATGGACTTATAATATTTGCCACAAGGCAGCCTATAAAAAGTCCCGGTACAGCCGCAGGCGTAAGAGCCGGAAGCACAGTGAGCGCCTCTGAAATCCTCACCTGCATCACTCCGTAGCTAATCGGCGAAAGCACCACCGTAAGCGCGGCATATGCGGCAGCAATTACGGCTGCCCGTACTATTTTTCTGGTATTCATTGCAATATCTTCCTTATCTCTATCCTAATATTCTACTTTTCCCCTGGCATTCTTCTCCATTTAAGGAAGGTTCTTCTCATTGGGCTGTCCGAAAATATTACTTCTCGCGTGGCAGTCTTTTCCATTTGAAGAAAAAGCTTCCCTTTCTGGCGATCCGAAAACAAGCCTTAAGCTCCGGAGTTTTCGAACCTGTTTTCCCCTTTAAGGCAGCCACCTCAAAGCTATTATCACTGCGAAAAACGCTATAAGAACAAGCAGCGACAGCACATCCACCTTGTTCATTTTCATGGCATGCATACGCGTACGATGCTCTCCGCCGCGGTAACAGCGCGCTTCCATGGCCATCGCCAGGTCCTGCGCTATCCGGAAGGCACTGATGAACAATGGCACCAATAGAGGAATGAGGCTCTTTGCGCGACGGAGGATGTTTCCGCTCTCAAAATCTGCGCATCTAGCCTGCTGAGCCTTCATAATCTTATCAGTCTCTTCCATAAGCGTCGGTATAAAACGCAGCGCTATGGTCATCATCATCGCAAGCTCATGCGCCGGAAGTCCGATCTTTTTGAAGGGATTCAAGAGATATTCTATACCGTCTGTCAGGCTTATCGGCTTTGTAGTCAGGGTCAGCATGGATGTGCCTATTATGAGGAGCACCAGCCTTATCGCCATGAAAATTGCGTTGTATAATCCCTCTTCTGTAATTTTCAGGAAACCAAGCTTTACAAGCACCTCGCCCCTGCCCATAAAGAGATTTATAAAAAAGGTAAAGGCTATTATGAGAAAGACTACCTTCAATCCCCTGAATATGAAGTTTAGAGGCACCTTTGAGGCCGCTATGACAAACGCAAGAGCCGCCGCCGATATAGCGAACCCAAGAAAATCCTTTACGAAAAACAAGGCGACTATGTATATAAAAGCTCCTACTATCTTGACCCTCGGATCAAGTCTATGTATCCATGAATCTCCCGGGTAATATTGCCCGAGTGTAATATCGCGTAACACTTAATATTCTCCTTATCTACTTGCTAAGCTTCTTCTATCTGATATCAAATTTTGAGCGCGCGGCAAATCTCCGCCTCGGCCTCTTCTGCTGTAAAGACATCCGTCATCACATCGAGCCCGGCCTTCTTCAAATCGCTGAGGAGCTGCGCCGCCGGCGGAAGTGCAAGTCCGATAGAGGAGAGCTCCTCTTCGCGCGAAAATACATCCTTTGGCGTGCCACACATAAAGAGCCTGCCGCCCTGCATTACAAGCACCTTGTCCGCAAGCCTTGCGACATCTCCCATATTATGAGATACGAGAATTGTAATATTTCCGGTGCTCTTATGGATGCGCTTTATCGTCTCGAGTATATCCCTATGCGCCTTCGGATCAAGACCCGCTGTCGGCTCGTCAAGTATGAGAACCTCAGGCCTCATCGCAAGCACTCCCGCGATAGCGATTCTGCGCTTTTGCCCGCCCGAAAGATCAAAAGGACTGCGCTCACCCATGCTCTCCGCATCAAAGCCCACAAGCTCAAGCGATTCGCGCACTCTCTCGTCGATTTCGTCCTTTGAAAGCCCGAGATTTGAAGGACCGAAGGCTATGTCCTTTGCCACGGTCTCCTCAAAGAGCTGATATTCCGGATATTGGAAGACAAGTCCTATCTTCTTCCTTATATCGCGCATGGTCACGCCCGGCGCCGTAATATCAGTGCCCGAGATTTCAATCGTACCTGATTTTGGCTTCATAAGGCCATTTAGATGCTGCAACAGCGTAGATTTCCCGGAGCCCGTATGTCCGATGACACCCACAAATTCGCCGTCCTCAATATCAAAGCTCACATCAGTAAGCGCGGGCGATTCGTAGGGCAGGCCTTCATTATATATATGCGTAAGATTTCTTACTTTGATTGACATAAGAATTCCACCAATTCCTTTTCACTTATTATATTTCTAGGCACGTCTATGCCTTTGTTTCTGAGGCGCTGCGCTATATCTACCGCAAGCGGCACATCGAGGTTGTAACTGCGTATCTCTTCCGCATGCGCAAAGACCTCCGCGGGGGTACCGTCGAGTATTTTCTTCCCGTCGCTCATTATGATGACTCTGTCCGCCTTTGCTGCCTCCTCCATAAAGTGCGTAATAAGCAGCACAGTGATGCCCTCTTCATGGAGCTTATATATAATGTCCATGACCTCATCTCTGCCCTTTGGGTCAAGCATCGCAGTCGGCTCATCGAAAATGATGCAGCTCGGCTTCATGGCTACTACTCCGGCAATTGCGATTCTTTGCTTTTGACCGCCCGAAAGCAGGTGCGGCGCTTTTTTTCTGTGCTCGTACATATTTACGGCCTTGAGCGCCGCGTCCACTCGTGTGCGTATTTCCTCCGGCGGTACTCCAAGATTTTCCGGTCCAAAGGCCACGTCATCCTCTACTATAGACGACACGAGCTGATTGTCCGGATTTTGAAATACCATACCGGCAGACTGCCTGATGTCCCAGAGATGCTCCTGATCCTTTGTGTCATAGCCGTTTACATACACCGCTCCGCCACTTGGCAAAAGTAGCGCGTTTATATTTTTTGCGAGAGTGGACTTGCCTGAGCCGTTTCTGCCTATGATGGCCGTGAAACTGCCCTTTTCCACTTCAAAGCTCACATCGTCTATAGCACGCGAGACTTCCCCGTCTCCCTCATCCTCGGCATTTCTATATTCAAATACGAGGTTTTCAATTCTTACAAAATTTTCCTTTTCCATTTTACCTTTTTCTTATTCTTTGAAGTATCCTTTATCAAATTATTTGTTGTAAGGAAGATTTGGGGCGGTAGCTGGCTGCAGACCCTTGTGACGAGCAGCGCAAGACAGCTGTAGCCCCAAATCTTCAAGGTCATGTAAGTTCGATAAAATATATTTTATCAAATTTAATTTTCTTTCCCTTTAAATACAGATTTCCCTGCCTCGGATACGATATATGTGCAGGTGTCGAAATATACCTTGCTCTCAGTCGCATCCTTATAGTCTAGCGTAAAGTCTATGCTATCCAAATACGTAAAGTATTCATTTATTGCCCAGGCTGTCACAGTTTCAGGCGCGCTCTGACAGAATTCAATGTATGCCGTCTTTGCCTCCTCCGACATCTGCCCGCTCTCATAATCGAGCACAGGTGTCGCAGTAGTACCCATCAGTATCGCATTTATATAATATTCGTAATACCACTCGGCCTGATCCTTCACAAGCTCATAATCCTTATTTTCCGTAATATAATTCTCGACAGTGAGCGCGCGGTCGCAAAGATCCGACCATGATACAGTAAGCTCCGCGTTTTCCGCTATAGGCTCCTCCTGCTCTTGCATCGCAATCTCAAAAAGCTGCTTCAGTCCAAATGTCATATAATCACCGTAACGCTCTATAAAATCGCTGTAATTTGTATAATCTTTATCAAAATTATAAATATATTCGTCGTATTGATTCAAAAGCTCATCGGCTCTTTCGCTTGTAACGTTCTTCAAATTTTCGTCAAGGAATACACCTATCTCAGCTATCCTTTCTTCACTTGCAGGCTCAGATATCAAATCCAAAAACTCGCTCTCAACATCTACAGGTTCTTTTTCGCCGCAAGCTCCAAAGCACAGGCATATAGTCATTATCAAAAGCACTGCCAAAAAACGTCTTTTCATCTCACACCTCATATATTTCTGCGCGCTATCCGCAGACACCAGCATTCCTCCACAGACACCAGAATCCATCCGCATTCGCAAAATCCAACAATGTAAAGTTTAACAATGTATTATATCATAAGTTCCGGGAGTTTTAAAGAGGAACTTATGATATATTCGCCATGCGCCCTTTTGCCCGGGCTCAGCTATAGAAAAAAGGCCGGGATTCCTTCTGAAGGATCTCGACCTTTTGAAGCAGCGGGTGCATTATGTCGTTTCTGCCCTATATGATTGCGGCTATGGCCTCGCGAATGTTTTTCACCCCGATAAGCTTTACATTTTGCGGAACTCCCTGCACACGAGCCGCATTTCTCGCAGGCATGATAAGCTTTTCGAAGCCCATGCGCGCTGCCTCTTTCACAATCTTGTCGGCGTTTTGCACCGAGCGCAGATCTCCGGTCAGCCCAACCTCACCTATCGCAAGCACTCTGCCCGTAAGCGTGATGCCCTTTAGCGAAGAGTAAATCGCGAGAAGCACCGCAAGATCCGCGGAAGTGCCCTCCGGCCTGAGACCACCTACGACGTTTACGTAAACGTCCTGGTTTATGAGCGAGACGCCGGCTTTCTTCTCCATTACGGCGATTATCATATTTAGACGCTGTATATCTATGCCAAGTGCGCTGCGCCTTGCGAATCCGACATTTGTGGGAGACGTGAGAGCCTGAATTTCAAGCAGCAACGCCCTCGTACCCTCATAGGTCGCAGTCGTGATTGAGCCCTCGGCTCCGTCTGCCATATCCTCAAGGAGAGTGCCGGACAGATTTTCTATCTCAAGGAGGCCCCCTTCTGCCATCTCAAAGGCTCCGATTTCGCTGGTTGTGCCGAAACGATTTTTGTACGAACGCAGTATTCTCAGGTCGTGGCTGCGTTCGCCGGTGAAATTCAGGACACAGTCTACCAAATGCTCCACGATTTTCGGTCCGGCAAGGTCGCCGGATTTTGTCACATGCGCTACGATAAAGATTGGAATTCCAAGGACTTTGCCTATACGCATGAGGTCGTTGCCACAGGCTCTCACCTGGGAGACGCTGCCCGGAGCAGAATCAAGCTCCGCCGTATACATAGTCTGAATGGAATCAATTACCAGGAATATCGGCCGCACATTTTCAAGCTCTGCGACAATATTTTCCATGTTTGTCTCGGACATCAAAAATAGCCTGTCAAGGCTGCCTTGCGCAACCGCGGCGGCTCCGTCCTCCGCACAGACTCTGTCTGCTCGCATCTTTATCTGTTCGCACGACTCCTCGCCCGACACGTACAGTACATTGCCATACTGTGCCGCAATTTTCGCCGCCGCCTGGATGATTAAGGTAGACTTGCCTATGCCGGGCTCGCCTGAAATAAGGGTCAGCGAGCCCAGCACCAGCCCGCCGCCGAGCACCCGGTTGAGCTCACCGATGCCCGTATCCATCCTCGAAGTGTCACCCGACCTCACATCCGTGAGCTTTCCTGCCCGTGCTCGGCGGCCCTGACTCCCAAAAGCCCCGCCGGCCTGGCCTGCCACGCTTCCCACGCCAGCCCGGCCTGCACTACCCCCGGCACCGCCGGCTTCCAAAACCTGCACTCCGGCCGTGCCTTTTGCCACGCTCCCCACGCCAGCTGACTTTTCAAAGGCACCCGAAGCAAGCAACCTTTCAATCGCATCGCCTGCACCCCGGCCATTTCCGCCTCCAAAAGGAGAGCGACTCCTGCGGTCATTCACAGGAGCATCTACTACCTTCTCCTCTACCAAGGTATTCCACGCACCGCAGACACATTGACCCATCCACTTTGGACTCTCGTATCCGCATTCCTGGCATACATATACTGTTTTTGCTTTTTTTGCCATATCTATTTTTTCTCCTTCACCAGCCCCACTGCCCGGCTAGTACCCAGTCTGTCCGCTCCAAGCTCGCAAAATTTCACAATATCCTCCATTGTCTTCATTCCGCCGGCGGCCTTAAGCTTGACGCCCGGCGCAACATTCTCACGCAGCAGGACAACATCTTCAAATGTTGCGCCTCCGCTCCCAAAACCCGTAGACGTCTTTATATAATCAGCCCCGGCCTCGCTCACGCACCTGCACAAAGCAATTTTTTCCTCTTTTGTCAAATAGCAAGTCTCTATTATCACCTTCAAGACCTTTCCCTCGCCTGTAACATCCCGGAGAGCCTTAATCTCCGCCGTTACCGCAGCAAAATCATGCTCCTTCGCCCAGCCGATATTTATCACCATATCTATCTCAGACGCGCCATTTTCAAGGGCTTCCCGAGCCTCGTACACCTTGCTCGCCGTCGTGGCATAACCGAGCGGAAAGCCTATCACCGTACAAATCCTAAGCCGCTCGCCAAATTCCTCATGCACGCGCCGGACAAAGCACGGCGGAATGCAGACAGCAGCAGTTTCAAAGCTTATGGCCTCCTCGCAAACGCGCCTTATATCCTCATATGTCGCAAAGGCATTCAAACATGTATGATCGACCTTACGCAAAATTTCCTTATTATCCATATATCTCCCTTTCTTCCTTTATTTCCCTTTGCCTGCTGGTTTTGTCTGTCGGCTCTGCCTGCCAAGTTTTATCTACCGCTTTTGCCTGCCAGGTTTGTCTGTTGGCTCTGCCTGCCAGGTTTTATCTGCCACTTCTGCCTGCCAGATTTTACCTGTCAGCTCTGCCTGCCGGGTTTTGCCCGTCATTTTTGCCTGCCACCATTCTCCCAGAAAGCCTTCAACAGCGCACGAAGCTTCGCCGTTTCCGCTTCCAAAGTCCCTGACATCCACGCAAAACTCAGCTTTCACCGCTAAGGTCCACGCCCCGACCAAGCGCAAAGCTTCCACATAAATTATATCCTCAATTCTCCCGTCAAACAATCCCCTTTCGCAAATCCGGCTCGCGCCAATCCTCAGATAGTTACTGCTCAGACCCCAGGAATGGTGCGATTGAACAAAAATTGAGCAAGAAGAGAAGGTATAACTCTTTCTAAAGCTCATAGGTAGATTCTAAGCGGATTTTTTGTAAAACAATCTACCAACAGGCCCGTTTTCCCTCCTTCACAGCACCTCCAGGTAGTTTTTAATCTGCTTTTTCACTTTTTTATCTACCTCCGGACCTTTTTATATGAATTATACAACTATAAGGCCATTTTTGCAACCATTTATATTATATTTTTTACATATTATTCTATTTTAGGTCTGTGATTACATTTCCTTGCTGCTTTATCCCTGCAGGGAATTAAGCAAAACCCCACCAATAACAAGTTGCGATTTCCTGAAACAGCAGGCAAGTTGCAATTTCTGGAAACAGAATAGCAGAAGCTTATCACAAAGCATCCAAGATACAGAAAATCCCTCTGCAGACATCTATTACTTTAGCTGTCTACCGAGGGATTTTTCCTCACAAAATTATCTGAATTATTCTTTCCGAACCGTCCAGGCTCGTTTTTCGCAAGCCGTTCGAAAGCTTCCTTTCCAAGCAGTCCCAGGCAGTTCGAGTTTTTCTTTGCTTTATTTATTATCTGCGCAAATTTTCCTTCCGCGCGCTTTGGCTATTTCTCCTTATTTTCCTTCCGCGCGCTCTGGTTTTTCGGCCTTGTAGTGCCGGCTGCGCGCCTTGCCTCAGCTTTCACCTTTCACCCGCGCCAGCCGTCTACTTATTCTAGTTGTTTTCCTTCCGCGCGCTTCGCCTATTTCTTCTTATTTTTCTTCTTTGCGCTCTGTTTTTTCGGCCTTGTAGTGCCGGCTGCGCGCCTTGCCTCAGCCTCAGCCTTTCTGCCTGTTTTATACTTGCTTCCGGCCTCCGCAACAGTGCGCTTCGACTTTACGCGATACGTATTGATATCGAGAGGCGACGCCGTTTCCGCATCATCATCGTCATAATAGCCATACTCCGCGGCTTCCTTCTCGGCCTTTTTCTTCTGCTTGGCCGCTTCCTTCGCCTTATGCTTCTGATCCTGCTCTACAATCTCCTCAACGGACTTGCCCGTCTCCTTTGCAACCTTGTACGGATTTACCTTGTCCGCGCCCGGCTTCTTCTGAGCTTCCTTCTCCCTCTGCTTCTTTGCGGCCTTTGTGGAGAAGATCATCATTCCGCCAAACATAACGACCATGAGCAGCATATTTACCATGGAATCCTTTGAAACGTCTCTCGTCTTGAAGTTTATAGTCATGCCCTCATCGAGAGTATCGCCGTCGTCCGCCACGAACTCATCCGAAACCGTAAATACATATTCCGTATTCGGCTCCAGCTCGTTTTCAAGGAGCACCATTACCTTGCCGACCTCGTCAGGATGATAGAGCACCATGATCTCCTGCTCTTCCTTTGTCTCTTTATTTATGATCTTGAAGCAATTGTTGTTTGCATCCTGATTGTCCTCGGATGAAACTTCCTCATTGAAATAGAGAGTAACGCCCATGTTTATCGGCTGAAATCCCGTGTCGCCGTCCTCCGGGTACGTCTTTTCTATCTTAAGTCCGTCGCTGTCAGCGAAGCTAAATACCGACGCCATAAGTAAAATGCACATTGTCAAGCTCAAAATCAAGCCAACTCTCTTCATTGCTAAAATTCCTCCGATTTCTTTTTCCTTTTTTCTCGTAATTCTTTGAAAAATCTCTTCATTATGTCGGAGCACTCCTCCTGCATAATTCCGATCTCTACATCAAGTCTGTGATTCAGCCTCGGCTCCTGCACGATATTGAAAATCGAGCCGCAAGCGCCGGCCTTCGGATCCCTTGTACCGATATAAAGTCTCTCAATCCGCGACCACACAAGCGCGCCCGCGCACATCGAGCATGGCTCCACCGTTACATACATGCTGCAGCCTATCAAGCGGAAACCGCCCAGTTTCTCGGCCGCCTGCCGTATTGCGAGCATCTCCGCGTGCGCAGTAGGGTCCTTCGTAGTCTCGGTAAGATTATGGCCTCTGCCTACAATCTCGCCGTTTCTTACAACGACCGCTCCCACAGGCACTTCACCGAGCTCGTAAGCCTTTTTAGCCTCTCGCAAAGCCTCCGCCATGTATTTATTTGTACATCCGTCAATTTGCTCACTCATATACCGCACAATTTTATCACATTTCACGAGCCTTTTCAATCACAAAATGCATTTTGCCTAAGGAATAATGTTTCGGGTCCCGAGAAGAGCTGTAGCCGGGCCCCTATTTCAGTACGCTGCCGTCCGCGAGCGTAATCGTATATCCGTTGAAATTGATGGTTCCATTATTTGTAAGACTTGTCAGCGTGCAATCGCCGGTAAGATTCCATGTGCAGCCCTTTTCTATCGTCACAACCGCATTGTCCGTGGAGGCCGCCGCGCCCTGCGTACTTCCTGCGCTGTTTCCGCCGGCCGCGCCGCCCTGCGTACTTCCTGCGCTGTTTCCAGCCGCCGCGCCGCCCTGCGCATTTTCAACGATATTTATAGTGCCCGTAAACGTGCTCTTATTTTTCAGCGTCATATTCAGACTTGAAATCGTATCCACTATGATGTCGCCCTCAAACGTCTGCGAATCCGCCGTAAACTCGACATCCCCGCCGTTTCCGCCGGCACTGCCCCAGCCGTGACTTGCCGAATTCCCGACAACCCGCAGAAACGCGCCGTCCGCGTCCTTATTCACAATCCTGACGCCGGAAAGGCTGAGCACGCAATGCGTATTTGTGATGTAGAACATATCGCCGTTTTCGCCGGTCAAACTGCCTCCCGTCATTGAAAATTCGGAGGTTCCGACGTCCGCGTCGCCGCTCATCGACTGGTAAATCATTACATTATGTACATTTTCATCCGAGCTCGCGCCCTTTGTGTCGCTCATGTTGCCGGAAACGTCGCAGTTTTCGAGGCTAATCGAGTTTTTCCCTTCGATGACGAGAGCCTCGGAGTTTTCAGCCGCAAGTGTCGCATCCGCTACAGTGATGTCGGCCGTGGAGTAAACTGCGGGGGAATTGTAGCCCTTCGAGGTGTAGCTTCCGCCGCTTACGTCTACCGTGCCGCCGCCTCTGTCAGAACGGATGGCCGCGGAGGAATTTCCTGAGGTCGTAACGGTCAGATTGCTCGCGTTTGTCGTGGCGCCGCCTGTGGTCTGGATTCCGCCGGAATTGTCCTTTGCAGTCGTGATTACAGAATCGGAAATATTTACCGTCGTGCCGCTGCCATAGCTAAACACGCCATTTCCGTTTTGCGCTGAGGAGGTAACTGTCGCGTTTTTGATGTCAACCGTCGCTCCGTTTGTGGCGAGGAGGGCCGCGTTCATGCCGTAGAAGTCGCCGTCTTCCGTATTTGAAGTGGCTCCGGCGCTCTTGTCCACGGTGATGCCGTCAAGGCTTACGTTTGCGCCGTCTATTCGAAGCGCGTTTTCGTCATCGCCGGTGGAGGTGTAGCTTGTATCGCTGTAGGTGCCATCTTCGCTGATTGTATTTGCGCTGTCGCCCTGGTTTACCTCGCCCGAGCCGCCAAAGCCGCCAAAACCGCCGCCCGCGGAGACAATTTCTGCCTTTTCTGCCACGCCCTTATCATCAAAGGTGATTTTTAGGATGTTGCCTTCGCTGATATCGCTTAGTGTGGCATCCGCCGAATTTTTTTCTATATCAGCCTCCGAGAGATCTACCGTAATTGTCTCTTCCCCGGCTGTAAACATCCCCGGCATACCGCCGCCGGCCTCACCGCTTGGCATTTCCGGCGGCTGGCCTCCGCTTCCCTGCTCTCCGTCTGGCTTCTCCGGCGGCTGGCTTCCGTCACTTCCCGGGTCGCCGCTCTGTCCGTCCCGAGCCTGCGCACCCTCGCTGCCGTCACTGTTGCTATCCGGCTTCTCCGGCGGCTGGCTTCCGCTTTCAGTGCTTCCCGAGCTGCCGGCCTCACCCGAGCCACCGGCTTCTCCGTCTGGCTTCTCCGGCGGCTGGCCTCCGCTTTCCTGCTCTCCGCCGTTTCCGCCATCAGACATCGCAGCTCCCGGTCCGCCCTCCGCAAGCTCACCGAGCTGCAACGTAAGCTTTGAATTTTCTATCGCCGTTACCTGCCCTGCGACGGTCTGTCCCGCGTAATCCGCATTTGCCGTACTTCCGCAGGCGGCAAGCGACAAAGCAAGTGCGCCCACACATAGCATCGATAAAAACTTTTTCATCTTCATTCCCCTTTCCGTAAACCTATGCGGACATTCACCCATAGCGCAAGCCTAGCGTAAGTCTAGCGTAAGTCTATAGTTGAATCTGCCATGCGCCCTTTTGCCCTCTCCACATTATCAAGGGGCAAATATTTGGCGCGGCATATACAATCCCATAATGTCCGCATCTCCAAGCTTTCTCATGCGGCCATTATACGATACCTACATTGAATTTTTATTGAAAAAATTACGGCTCGGGTCATACAATATAGCTTTATTTCCAGACTCTGTACTGCCTTTTACAAGAAAGAGGTACGCAAAAATGTATTTCTCTCAAAAAAACAGTACAAAAATACATTTTTGCAGTCTTCTATCTCTATACCTTCAAAAGAAATTTCAAGAAAATCCGTTTCAAAAATTACTTTTTCCCCTGACGCTTAAAAGATACCTGCTCCCAATATCCCTACAGCTCCAGATCCTCTACATCTATAGCCTCTACACCATTTTCTGTCAATAGCCGCGCAAAGACTCCCATGCCCTTTACCTTCTTTCCGGTAAAGCTGCCGTCATAGACCTCCTTCAGGCCGCAACTTGGGCTTCTTGACTGGAGGATCGCAAGCTCCACCTTCTCACTAAGCGCTATTTCAAGCGCCTTGCGCGCTCCCTCGCGAAATTCCTTGTCTACGCTTCTACCGTCCTTTGCCATGACCTCACCGCAGACAAGCTCCGAAGGAACGCGCGGCGTAGGCAGCCCTCCGAGCACCTCGGGACATACCGCCGTTACCGCAGCCCCCTCTGCATGCTTCTCTATAAATCTTGCAACGGCCTCAGAATAATTATTTCCGCCGCTATATTTACAATTTTCGCCCAAAAGACAGGCGCTTACCAATATTTTCATATTTTCCCAGCTTCCTTTTTTGCCTATTTCTTCAAGTCCCTTTTCTCTTTCTCCATCCATCTG
>CAVHIG010000027.1:0-10737 GCA_963636105.1 Anaerovoracaceae bacterium | reverse complement strand
CCAATTTGCTCAATTCCATTTTGCCATTTCTCAAATCTCTAAAAAAGGAGTTTCTGCCAGATTGGCAATCCCGGATATTACGATTAAGAGCCATCTAAGAGCCGCTCGCCATCAGCAATCCCGGATATTGCGATTAAGAGCCATCTAAGAGCCGCTCGCCATCAGCGGCGGGGTTTTCTTACTTCCACAATATGTAAAACAGCACAAAATCCGAAAAGCACAAAGTCCAAAAAACACAAAATCCGAAAAGCACAAAATCCAAAAAGCAAAAATCAAAAAACAGAGCAAACCAATCGCTCGACTGACCCGGTCTTTGCCCCCACACTTGCCTTTACCCGATTTTCGGAGGACTTACTTCTAAGATACGCCATGATCACCGTCGCTTCCTGCGCCCGGCTTACGTGGATCCCTTTGCCCGTATCTGGCCTGGATTTTCAACCGCAGACTCAAGCGATTGGTTTGCTCTGCCTGTAGGCTGTGCCCGCCGCAAGACAAATAGCACTCACACTGCGCGCGCCCGCCTCCAAAAGAAGCCTCCCGCACTCATCCACCGTGCTGCCCGTCGTATAGACATCATCCACCAGCAAAACACGCCTGTCTTTTACTATTTTACTCCGCCCATCCGCCAGAGTAAAGCTGTTTTTTATATTTTCCCTGCGTTCGGCCGCGTTCAAATGGCTCATCGAATCCACATGCTTCACCTTTATCAAAACGTCCGGCGCGCAAAAAATCCCCAGCCTCTCAGCCAGCGGCAAGGCCATAAGCAAGGCCTGATTGTAGCCTCTCTTCCTCAGCTTGCTTTTGTGCACAGGTACGGGCACCACCAAGTCAAAAAAATTCGTTTTTCTCCTTCCCGCGCCCTTTGCGGAAACCGCGGAGGCTGCCGGTTCCACAGAGCTTGCGGAAACCGCGGAGGCTGCCGATTCCACGGAGCTTCCCGAAACCACAGAGCTTCCCGAAACCGCGGAGCTTCCCGAAACCGCCAATCCCTCAAACACCAGCTTATCGTACATCATATCGGCCAGCTTTTCACCCATATACGCACGCCCGCCGTACTTAAAGGACAGAATCATCTCGCGCTCATGCATACCATATTCGAGGCAGATTATCCCTCTTTCAAAATAATGCTCCATATCCTCGCAATCCGGACAAAGCTCGCCATCATAATCCGCTCCGAGAGCCTTTCCGCATACAGCGCAGCTCCGGCCGTTTACCCAGTGAAAGCTCGAAAGACAGCTGTCACATAGAGAATACGGCCTGCTCCTGTCAATAATAGCCCCGCAGGCCATACAGTAAATATTCGATGGAAATAAAAGCTCCAAAATGGCGTTTTTCATATATCCGTTCTCCCGCTTATTGCTTTACATTTCTAATCAATTTTACCATATTATGCCTTCAGCGGTCAAGTGATTCCATTCCAAACTCCAGCACCTGATTTTTCAGCCTTACACCCAGGCCGCTGTAGCGCTCCGTAATCTTATTGTTGTCGACCATCGCCTTCATCTGATTTTCCGAGCCCACAAGCACAACAGCGCTCTTGCCGCGCGTCACCGCCGTATACAGAAGGTTTCGCGTGGCGAGCATCGGCGGGCACCAGGTCATAGGCATCACAACAATCGGGAATTCGCTTCCCTGACTCTTATGTACGGTAACGGCGTAGGCAAGCTCCAGCTCGTCGAGCTGCGAAAAGTCGTAGGTCACAAATTTCGTCTCATCATATACAACCGTCATCTCGCCATATTCCTTATCTATTCTTTCGATAAAGCCCACATCACCGTTGAATACCCCGTCACCCTCCGAAAAATCATCAAGCTTTTTCCACTTGAGCTGATAATTATTCTTTATCTGCATCACCTTATCGCCCTCGCGAAAGACCTTGTCGCCGTATTTGCGCTCCTCAAGCCCCGCGGCCGGCGGATTGAAGACGGACTGCAGCTGAGCATTCAAATTTATCGTTCCGAGAAGGCCCTTCCTCACAGGCGTGAGCACCTGTATGTCCTTCACCGGCGTCACAGCCTTATAATATGCCGGAAGCCGCCTTATGCACAGATCCTTTATAGTATCCAGCATCACCTTCTCCGAGCTTGTGCGCATCAAAAAGAAATCCTTGCCCTTTGCATTGCAATCCGGATATTCTCCCCTATTTATCCTGTGCGCGTTGACCACGATCATGCTCTCCTTTGCCTGACGAAAAATCTCCGTAAGCCTTATAGAATGCAGCACCTCGCTTGCCAATATATCGTGCAGCACATTGCCCGCTCCCACCGGCGGCAGCTGATCCGCGTCTCCTACAAGGATGAGCCTCGTACCGGGCTTTATCGCGCTCATAAGAGCGTTCATCAGCATAATATCTATCATAGAGGCCTCGTCTATAATGATCGCGTCCTCCTCCAGCGGATTCTCCTCGTTCCTGCCAAAGCACATATTATCATCGTCCTCAGAATAATAATATTCCAAAAGCCTGTGAATTGTGGACGCGGAGAAGCCGCTCGTCTCCGTAATCCGCTTTGCCGCCCTGCCCGTAGGCGCGGCTATCGCTGTACTCAGCCCTCCCTGCTGCAAAATCCTTATAATCGTATTTATAATAGTAGTCTTGCCCGTACCCGGACCGCCCGTAATCACCGAGACACCGCTGACCACGGAGCTTCTGATCGCATACTTTTGCTTCTCCGAAAGCGTCATCCCGCTCTCCGCCTCGCTGCGCTTTATCAGGCCGTCGATATCCGCCACCAGCGGCTTTAGCCCCGAAGTATTGATATTCAAAAGCCTCTTGCACACATTTTGCTCCGCAAGATAATAGGGCATCAAAAAAACAACCGGCCTGCCGTCGAGATTCTCCACATGCACATCGCCCTCAAAGGCAAGCTCCACAAGACGGTCGTAGATCTCATCACTCGACACATCCAGCAGCCTCGAGGTCTTGTCAAAAAGCTCCTCCTGCGGAAGGAAGGTGTGTCCTTCGTTGCGGAAATAGCCAAGTACATACTTTATGCCGCTTTTTATGCGATACTCGTCGTTTCGCGCCACGCCAAGCTTTTCGGCGATCTTATCAGCCTTCCGAAAGCCTATCCCGAAGATATCATCCACGAGCCTGTAAGGATTTTCCTCCACCATAACGATGGTATCCGAGCCATACACCTTATACAGCTTCATGATGCACTCAGTCGATATGTCAAACTGCCTGAAATACAGGCACATACTTGCAAATTCCCTATGCGCGCGGAAAGACTGCGCTATCATGTCTGCACGCTTTGGCCCGATGCCGTCCACCTCCGCAAGCCTCGCGGGATCCTCCTCCATTACCTCAAGAGTCTTGTCCCCAAAGTGCTGCACAATGAGCCTTGCGGTCTTTTTACCTATCCCCTTCAAAAGCCCGGATGCCAAAAAGCTCTCTATTCCGTCCGCCGTCTTTGGCAGCACCTCTTCAAATTCCGAAAAAGCAAATTGCTCACCATAGGTCGGATGCACCTTGAATTTTCCGCGCAGCAAAAATTCTCTCCCACATACGGAAATAGGAAGAGTGCCCACAACCGTGAGCTGCTCTTCCTCATTTTCACCAATCGCTACCGTATATCCGTTTTCCTTATTTTGGAAAATCACTTCTGTAATGCGTACTTGCTTTTCTTCCATATTATCCTATCATTGCTTTTTTCCATATTGTCCTATCTCTGCCAATTTACACCGCTCAGCCTGCCCAAAATCGGCACTCTTGCATAGAGCTTTGCCGTATGCAGGAGATCCTTCCGCGTATTCTTATCCGGCTTCTTATGCACATAGCCTGTAAGCATTTTCAAAAGCATATCCGCCTTCTCAGGCTTGCCCGCGCTTACAATGCCCGCCTCTATAAGGTCATTTGCATCGATTGCGAGCTCATCCTGAAATACAGGCTCGCCATTTATCCTAATCTGATCCATAAGCCATATCTGGCTCATCACCTTATGCTCATCCAGGTCAAATACAATGCGGTGAGCCTTCGCCACATTGTGCAGATACTCATAGCGCTCCATGCCGTATCTCACAATAAAATCCTTGAGCTCCTGCGTATTCTTCACAAAATAGAGCTTTGGCATAAGCGCCGCGGTATCGATAAAATGCTGCTCGAGCTCCTCTTCCCACTCCAAAAACTTTATCGCCTTGATGGCATGTCCCTTGTCAAAACACATATAAAAGACGCCGAGCCTGCGCTCCGGTATCTGCTTGGTCTTCTCCACATTTTCCGTAAACGTCGCGAAGTCATCCAGCTCGCGCTTTCTCATCGCGCCCGCCACATCCGATCCGATTATAGCCGGCATCGCGTTTATGCCCGCAAGCATACGCATACCCTTGCCCGCGTATTTTGCGCCGATTATATCCGAAAACGCCTCCCTGCGCCTTTCGGCAGACACTCCCGCCAAAAGCTCCGCAGACGCCGTTGCCGCCTCATAAACCGCCTTCGTAAGGTCGAAATTCAGCTCCGCGCAAAGTCTCACGGCCTCCAAAATCAGCGCCGGATTGCTTTGAAATGCCTCCAGCGGATCCCCCACCGTCCGCACGAGCCTGGATTTTATGTCAGACATTCCCTTAAATGGATCCACAAGCTGCGTTCCCGGGTTCACCGCGAGCGCGTTTATCGTGAAGTCCCTGCCCGCCAAATCCATCTCAGGCCTGTCCGCAGGCACCATCGCGTGAGTCTTCTTCGCCTCCGCCGCGTCTTTGTATGCGGAAACGTCGATGATTACCTCGTCCTCGCGGTCCTCCGCGGTGAAGTCGAGTCGCAGGATTTCGTATTTTTCGTTCAGAAGCTGTGCCTCAGGAAACAGCCTCCGCAAATCCGCAAGCCTTGCATTCGTGATCAAATCCCAATCGAGGGGCGAGCCGCCCAGCAGGGAATCGCGCACGCACGCGCCGCTGCAATATACCTGAAAGCCCGCGTCTTCCAAGGCTTTCATCGTTTTACTTACATTTTTTGGTAGTTTGATCATGTCTGATTTGGATTCCTTTCGTAGATAATGCGTATATATACTACTACAAATTTATACTTTTCAGCTTATTTATCATTTTGCTCACTGCTGGCAGCTGCCCCTAAAGTGTGTATTTATAAAATCTGCGGTTTTCCAGCGTCCATACCTTATCGGAGAATTCGCCCTCCGACACACCGGTCAGAGCCGCCTCGATATCAAACATATGAGCGTCGATTATATCCAGATAGTGGAGTATCTCCGCCTCCGGAAACAGCGGCTTTTTCGGGCTGCCGTACTCGGGCTCGTAGTGATGCGCAAGCACCATGTGCTCCAGAAGCAGTGCCTTATCCTTTGGAAAATCAAGCTCTCTGCATACGCGATCCAGTCTGCATACGCGATCCAGCATCTTGACGCCCTGCACCAGATGTCCGAGCAGCTGACCCTCAAAGGAATATCCCGGCGAAATGCCCAGCTCGTTTGACTCTATCTCATTGAGCTTTTCTATGTCATGCAGGATCACCCCCGCCGTTACCAGATCCTTATTCAAAATCGTATAGACCTCGCAAATGCGCTCGCCTGTCATAAGCATTCTCTTTACATGATAGAGAAGCCCGGAGCGCTGCGCGTGGTGATTTTTCTGCGCGGCCGGGTAATAGAGGAGCTTTTCCTCATTTTCGGTCAAAAGCTTTACGCAAAGCCTGCGCAGATCCGCATCCTCTATGGCCTGAGCTTTTTCGAGCACAAAGCGGTACATGTCCTCGCCCTTTTCCGGCGCTGCCTTTACAAAATCCTCGAAATCTATGCCGTCCGATTCCACGGCTCTCCTGATTTTTCCTATGCGCACCTGTCTCTGGCCGTTCCACTCGGTCACAAGGCCCTTTATTCTTACGATGTCGCCTTCCGTGAAGCTTTCAAGGTTTGGCTCCTCCTCAGGCGATACGTCCCACTTCTTTGCGGGCATCTCGCCTGTCTTGTCGCCTATCAGCACATCGAAATATTTTTTCTGATTTGAGCCGACTCTTATGGAGCTTCCCTTCACCATAAAGAAGTCCAGAATCTCCTCGCCCGGCTTTATATTTGAAAGATAAAATTCCTTCATATCCTATCTGCATCTCCGTTCTTATGCTTGATTTGCACGCTAATCGCTAATCGCAAACCGCGTACCGCGTACAGCTCCTATACTTTACTCCACCCACAAACTTCCGTCTGCGTCGCTTGGCATTCTCCAATCGCCGCGCGGCGAGAGGCTTACAGGACCCGACTTCGGACCATCCGGCGCGCAGCTCCTCTTGAATTGCTGCGAGAAGAACCTGCGATAAAATACCTTCATCCATTTTTCTATATACTCTCTGTCGTATGTGCCCGCAAATACAGTCGCCGCCACCTCAAGCAGCTTCTCCGGCGTCATTCCGCCCTTCATCGTATGATAGATGAAGAAATCATGCAGCTCATAAGGGCCTACCTTGTCCTCGGTCTTCTGAGCGATATTTCCCTCCTCATCAGGCGGCAGTAGCTCCGGCGAAATCGGCGTATCGAGTATGCCCTGCAGGGTCGCCTTGAGTACAGCATCCTCCGCAATCTTCCTGATATACCAATCCACCACAAAGCGAATCACCGTCTTCGGCACGGAAGCATTGACCCCGTACATCGCCATATGGTCGCCATTGAAGGTGCACCAGCCAAGCGCGAGCTCCGACAAATCGCCCGTACCTATGACCATTCCGCTCTCACGTCCCGCGATGTCCATAAGAATCTGCGTCCTCTCCCTGGCCTGCGCGTTTTCGTAGGTCGCGTCGTGCACACTCTCATCCTGCCCTATGTCCGCAAAATGCTGCCTTATAGCAGGCACTATGGATACCTCTCTTTGGTCCACTCCGAGCTTTTCCATTAAGGTAACGGCGTTTGAATGCGTCATTCCGGTGGTTCCAAAGCCCGGCATGGTGACCGCGACTACGTTTTCTACCGGAAGGCCGAGCAGCTTATGCGCCTCTATCGCCACAAGCAAAGCAAGCGTCGAGTCAAGTCCGCCGGAAATTCCGATTACAGACTTCTTTGTATGCGTATGCTCGAGCCTCTTCGCAAGAGCGCTTGACTGTATTCTAAAGATTTCCTCGCAATATTCGTCGCGCTTTGCGGGCTCCTCAGGCAGAAATGGAAACTTCGCAAAGTGCCTCTTTATCTCGTCTTCTCCGCAAAGCATCACGCGCAGCGGCTCCAGGTCTACGGTGCGGAAGCCGAGCCTATCCGAGTAGGCGATATTGCACTCGCTCAAATTATTTCCGTGTCCGCGCTCGTATTTTATCCTGCCGTAGTCTATCTCGGCATAGCTTATGCTGCTCTCGCGCTCAAATCTCTTGTTTTCAACCAATATGTCGCCGCACTCCGCTACCATGCGGTGGCCGGAAAACACGAGATCCGTAGTAGACTCCGACGTTCCCGCAGACGCATATACATAACCGCAGACGGTCTTTGCACTCTGAATGCGCACAAG
Organism: Anaerovoracaceae bacterium; assembly: GCA_963636105.1. Lineage (GTDB taxonomy): Bacteria > Bacillota > Clostridia > Peptostreptococcales > Anaerovoracaceae > CAVHIG01. Next base: position 3,306 of record CAVHIG010000027.1, on the reverse strand, counting down.
ATCCCTTCTGTAGTCGGCCTTGCCTGTAGTCTCATCGGAAGCGGAAGGATTGAGGATTATGTGGGCGCCGTTCAAGACGAGATGAGAGCCCGGTGTGATAGGAAGCCACAGATCCTCGCAAATCTCCACACCAAAACAGAGGTCACGCTCCTCGTCGCGGAAAAGGATGTTTCCGAAAGCCACTTCCTCGCCGAATATTCTCACGGATTGTCTCACCGCCGCCATGCTTCTGCCGGAGGCAAACCATCTCGCCTCGTAGAATTCATTTGCGTTTGGCATAAACATTTTCGGGACGATGCCCTTTATTTTGCCGTTTTGGATGACTGCGGCGCAATTGTAGAGGTTGTTTTCCATTCTGAAATAGAAGCCGAGCACTATTGCGAGCTGCTTGCCGCGGCTGGCCTCCATGATGGCTTTGAGTGCCTCAAGCTGCTTTTCGTAGAGGAGCTCCTGGTGAAGGAGGTCGCCTACCGTGTATCCTGTAATTGTAAGCTCAGGAAGGAGTAAAATGCCGGCTCTCTCCGCCGCGGCCTCCTCCATCAGCTTTATTATCTCTGTCGCGTTGTAATTTGTATTTGCGACCTTTATCTTTGGCGTAGCACTAGCCACGCGTATCATACCTAAATTTGACATTTTTGTACTTTCTCCTGTTTTTTGTGCTATAGTTTTTCGAATTTTTCTCTGTTCTTAACGCACTTACAGTATAGCACATCCGCGCGCATTGCACAAACAAAACTATATTTGGCGATTTCGGAGCGGGCCGAGCAAGCCTCAAAAATCCCAGACATGCTTGTCATAGTGCTTTTCAAGGAGCCTCGCGACCTTTTCGAAATCATTCGCATCGACCGCCGCCAGGATATCCTTGTGCTCTGCCAGATTTGACTGGCGTGACTTGCGCTGGCTGTAGGACATGGAAAGACTGAAAATATTGCCCTGCGTATCAAAAATGCGGGTGAGTCTGGAATTGCCTGTGGCAGTGATAAACGAACGGTCAAAGGCGAGGGAGGCCATCACATATGAGTAAGCATCCTCGCTGTCATATAACTTTAGCTGCCTTTCAAGAGTCTCATGGAGCTCTCTTTTGAGCTCGGGAATTCTGCCGCTCTTTATGCAGAGCTGAAGGCCTCCGAGTATGAGCAGCAATATCGTATTATTCAGCTCCTGCGAGATTTCTTCCGTAATTTCGGTCACTCTGAATTTTGAATTCAGGCTGCTTGTGACAAGGCCCTCCGATTCAAGGCGCGAGAGAGCCTCGCGGATCGGGGTATTGCTTGTACCGAATTCATTTGAAAGATGCACGATATTCAACTGCGCTCCGAGCTCGTACTCCTGTTTTAAAATCTTTTCCTTGAGCGCCTCATATACCAAATCCTTTGCGCTCTGTCGTACTATAGCCATAGAAAAATCTCCATTCCGCAATACATATTTTAAAAAGAGACGGCCAAAACGTCTCTTTTCCTACCCTTCAGTATAAATTGAATTTCTAAAAAAGTCAAATGCTATATTCTGGCAATGCCGCGCAGGCGCTTTACTATAAATACCGCGAGCGCGATTTTTGCCGCGTCCGGCAGCAAAAATGGAAAGACGCACCACGAAAGAATGGCTATTATGCCTACAGAGCCGGTGCTGCTTGTATACACAAAATAAAACCATGCCGTACCGAATATATAGCATACAAGCACGCCAGCAGCCATCGAAATGTACATCTTTATTATAGAATCGCCGGTCTTTTCCATGAGAAAGCCAGCTATAAGAGCCGTAAATATAAAGCCGACCAGATATCCGCCCGTAGTACCTAAAATCGAGCCGAGTCCGCCCTTAAATCCCGAAAAAACGGGAAGTCCGCAGGCTCCGAGAGCGAGGTAGACCAGTACGCAGATTGTGCCGCGCCTTTTGCCGAGTATGCCGACTGTAGTGAGAACTGCGAAGGTTTGCAGCGTGATGGGCACAGTGAAGGGTATCGTAATCCACGCGCATACGGCCAAAAGTGCCGTAAAAAGCGCGATATATACCATATCGAGTGTGCGCGTACTTGAATTTTTACCATCTGAAATTCGTCCCAAAAATCCCTTTTTTACCATTTCTAAACAATACCACTTTCATTTTAAATTCTTGACAATCCTATCTTACACCACGCGGCTACATGCCGCAAGAATATTTTAAAAAAACCCGCAAGCGGCTAAACTTGCGGGTTTTCCTTATTTTCTACATTTCGCGCCAGGCCTTCCGTTCACCTCCGCAGCCGGGAGCCTCAGCCTTCCTCTGCAAGATTTCAGAATAGCCCATATGCCCGATCTGTAGTCAGCTATTTCACATAAGCTCTCCACAGGAAGGTTACGATCTGGCCGCGTGTGCAATTGTCGTCCGGCGCAAAGCGTGTATCGCTTACACCAGTCGTCACATTGTTTTCAGCCGCCCAATCTACCGCACCTGCATAATAAGCGCTGCGAGCCACATCCGTAAACGCAGCCTGAGTATCTGCCTTGCCGTCTAGTGCGCGAGATATAAATGTCACGCACTGAGCTCTCGTGCAAATCTTATCAGGTTCAAAGGTCGTATCGCTCGTGCCCTTTGCAACGCCGTTTTCCACAGCCCATGCTACTGCCTTCGCATAGTAGCTGCCGGAAGCCACATCGACAAAATCAACCACGAAATCGGATTCCGGACTGCCTGCCGCTCTCCAAAGCAAGGTTACAATCTGCGCTCTCGTGCAATCCAAATCCGCGCCAAAGTGCGTATCGTCCATTCCTGTCGTGATACCGTTTTCAGCCGCCCAGAGGACCGCATCATAGAAGTAATCCTTCGCGTTCACATCCACGAAGTAATTGAGCATCGTATTGTCGTCCATAAATGTAGCATTTATAGTCACATCGTCGCTCTGTGCCTTGAATGTGTACTCAGTCTCGCTCTTCTTTACAAGCTCGATTTCCTTGCCATTTTTGTCAAGTACTGTCAAAGTCTCCAGCGTATATCCCTTGTCAGGTGATACCGTCAATGTCACAGTGTCGCCCTTTGTCTCAGCCGTCACCGTTCCGTTTGTCGTCTTATTGATATCGATATCTCCATTTGCGGAAACTGCGGTGCCTCCTCCGCCGCCGGATCCTCCGCTGCTTGAGGCTGGCTTCTTAAGGTAGATGCTGTCGCCAAGTGCAAGGTCAGCAAGCTTATTCTCGGTAAGTGTGGACTTTTCAGTCGCTCCTACCTTGTATACCTCACTGCCGTAGGAGCTCAGCATATTCTTTTCGCTTACGGTCGCCTTCGCCGTATTCGGTACAAATTTTACCTTTGTGAGGTCCGTATCGGCAG
>CAVHIG010000026.1:11853-24427 GCA_963636105.1 Anaerovoracaceae bacterium | reverse complement strand
GTAGTAAAGGGAATCCTCGGCGATCGCCTTGAGTATGGCGTGCGCTACAACTAGTCCTTCGACCTAAGCAAAAAAAACGTAACTAAATAATACAGTTAGAAAATGCACTCCTTTAAAAACACCGCAGCCTCCATTTCCGGCAGGCCGCGGTGTTTTTTTCACCAAAACTTCATATTCGATTTATTGACATCGCAAGTGGAATTGACTATAATGTGTAACGTGCTACAGAATAACAAATACTTGTTTTCGGCTCGCGGCTTGAGTATTCGGTAGCCAATAAGCTGACGGCTCACGGATAGCCACTGGCAGCTATGAGAGCATAATAATTGGGGTAGAAAGGGAGGGAGAGCATGAATGAACGTGACATCGGATACTTTATAAAAACAATAAATGACAAGATAAAGATAAAAGCCGATGCGGATTTGAAGACGCATAATCTCACCATGTCGCAGAGCTATGTGCTTATATTTTTGGCAAAGCATGGCGGGCTTGCGACACAAAAGGAGATAGAGGACTTTCTACAGGTATCACACCCCACTGTCGTAGGGATCGTCAATCGCCTTGAGGATAAGGCTCTTGTGACATCCTGGATGGATGCGCATGACAGGCGCAATAAAAACGTAGAGATTACGGAAAAGGCGCGACGGCTTGTGGAAGACATGACCCGCACTATCAAGCTGCAGGAGAGCAGAATGATGGCCTCGTTTTCAGACGAAGAAAAAAAGCAGCTTGCGGATATGCTGCGCAGAATATATCGAAACCTGGAGTAGAATACTTTCGGAGCTAAATCAAAAAAGAAAAGACGGTCTGCATTGGCAGACTAAAATTTAAATAAAAAGTGTAGCGTGCTACAAAGGAAGGGGTAATCAATAAATATGCTTAAAACACTTGCAAAGAGCCTGAGAGAATACAAAGCATCCTCAGGACTCACGATGCTGCTTTCCATGCTGGAGGTAGTATTTGAAATCGTCATACCGCTCGCTATGTCATATCTCATAGACTTTGGCATAGAAGAGGGTATCATGGCGAATGTATGGAAATACGGAACCCTGCTTATAGTATTTGCGGTAATGCAGCTTGCTACGGGCTGGCTTTCGGCATTCTTCGGAGCGAAGGCGTCCTGCGGCTTTGCGGCAAATCTGAGGCAGGATATGTATGACAACGTACAGACCTTCGCCTTCTCAAATATTGACAAATTTTCCACAGCCTCAATCGTGACGAGACTCACCACAGACGTGACAAATCTGCAAAACGCGTTTCAGATGGTCATACGTCTTGCAATCCGCGGACCTATGATGATAATCTTCTCAATGATAGTATCCTTTAGGCTGAATAAGGAGATATCCACAATTTTCTTGATTGTAATTCCTATTTTGGCTATCGCGCTGGGCATCATAGTCATCAAGGTATATCCTGTATTTGACAGAGTATTCCATACATATGACAAGCTCAACAACGTCGTTCAGGAGAATCTGAGAGGCATACGCGTAGTAAAGTCCTTCAATCAGGAAGAGCACGAGATAGGCAAATTCAAGAGTATTTCAGAAAGCATTTACAAGGATTTCGCAAAAGGCGAACGTATCATAGCGCTCAACTCACCAATCATGCAATTCTGCATGTACAGCTGCATGATACTCGTATCCTGGGTAGGCGCAAAGGCCATAGTCGCCAGCGGAAATAATCCGGCTATCGGTCTCACGACGGGAAATCTCACAGCGCTCATGACCTATGCTATCCAGATCCTCATGAGCCTTATGATGCTCTCCATGGTATTTGCAATGATCACGATTGCAAGCTCCTCCGCACACAGAATTGCCGAGATTTTACAGGAAAAGACAGATATATCAAATCCGGAAAATCCTGTATGCGAGGTAAAGAATGGCGAAATAGACTTCAAAAATGTGGACTTTAGCTATGCTACAAAAGCGGACAAGAAGGTTCTCGACAATATAAATCTGCACATAGCCTCAGGGGAAACTGTCGGGCTTATCGGCGGTACCGGTTCCTCGAAGTCATCGCTTGTGCAGCTTATCCCGCGTCTTTATGACGTGACGGGAGGCAGCCTTACAATAGGCGGCGTGGACGTGCGCAAATACGACCTCAATGCACTGAGAGACGCCGTTGCCATGGTGCTCCAGAAAAACGAGCTCTTCTCCGGCACGATAAAGGAAAATCTGCGCTGGGGAAACGCGGACGCGACTGATGAAGAGATAGTGGCAGCCTGCAAGCAGGCCTGCGCGGATGAATTTATAAGCGCAATGCCGGATGGATACGACACATACATAGAGCAGGGAGGCACAAATGTCTCCGGCGGTCAAAAGCAGAGACTTTGCATCGCAAGAGCGCTCTTGAAAAAACCGAAGGTACTCATCATGGACGACTCCACAAGCGCTGTGGATACAGCTACAGACGCAAGCATAAGAAAGGCTATGGCCGAGTACATTCCGGAAGTTACAAAGATAATCATAGCGCAGCGTATCAGCTCGGTAGAACATGCTGATAAGATTCTGGTGCTTGACGACGGCAAAATCGTGGACATGGGAAGCCATGAGGAGCTTTTGAAGAGCAGCGCGATATATAGGGAAGTATACGAATCCCAGCAAAAGGGAGGTGAGGAGAATGAGTAGAAATATGGGAATGCGCGGCCCGGGCAGAGGAATGCCGGGAAGAGGCGGAATGGGAGCTCCGGGCTCAATGAAGCTTGACAAGGCGACCATGAAGAGGCTCTTCTCCTACATGAAGGAATACAAAGCTACTCTTGTAATCGTCGTAATCTGCATTTTGCTCAGCGCCGTGGCGGGCGCGGCATCTGCGCTGTTTCTGCAAATACTCATAGACGACTACATCGAGCCGCTTTTGCTCATGGACTCGCCTGTCTACACGGGACTTTTGAAGGCGCTTTGCACTATAGGCGCGGTCTACCTTGTGGGCGTACTTGCGACATGGACATATAACCGCAAAATGGTCACGGTGGCTCAGGGCACGCTGAAAAAAATAAGGGACGAGATGTTCTCGAAGATGCAGAGGCTTCCGCTTCGCTACTTCGACAGCCACAATCACGGCGACACGATGAGCCTGTATACAAACGATACGGATACGCTGAGGCAGCTCATCGCGCAGGCCATGGCGCAGCTCGTATCCTCAATATTCACCATCGCGGCGGTATTTATCTGCATGCTCTACATCAGCGTATGGCTGACGCTTGCGGTATGCGTCGCGCTCTTTATCATATTGCGGATTATGAAGGTCGCGGTCGGAAAGACCGGGAAATACTTTGTCGCTCAGCAGATGTCGCTCGCGGACCTGGATGGATATGTGGAAGAGATGATAAACGGACAAAAGGTCATCAAGGTCTTCTGCCACGAGGAAGTCACGAAGGCGGAAATGCGCGAGAAAAACAAGACCTGGGAGTTCAACTCGCGCGAGGCAAACGGCCACGCAAACGGCATGATGCCTATCATGAATTTCCTCGGCTACGCGCAGTATGTAATAGTAGCGCTCATGGGTGCGTATATGGCCATCGCCGGCACGCCAAACATCGGACTTTCCGGCTACGGCAGTATGACTCTGGGCATGATAGCGTCCTTCCTCACACTTTCCAGAAACTTCACCGGCCCGATTTCGCAGATGTCCAGCCAGTTCAACTCGGTAATCACGGCCCTCGCGGGCGCTGCCCGTATCTTCAAATTTATGGACGAGGCACCTGAGGAGGACAAGGGTGATGTCACACTGGTAAATGTGGAAGAAAAAGACGGGAAGCTCATCGAGACAAAGGTGCATACAGGGCTTTGGGCGTGGAAACGGCCTCGCGAGGACGGCAATGCCGAGTACGTGCGTCTCGCCGGGGATGTGGTGCTCGATCATGTGGACTTTGGCTATGTGCCAGAAAAAGAAGTCTTGCACGATATCTGCCTCTATGCGGAGCCGGGCCAGAAGGTGGCCTTTGTCGGCGCGACAGGCGCGGGCAAGACCACAATCACAAACCTTATAAACAGATTTTATGACATCGACGACGGCAAAATCCGCTACGACGGCATAAATATAAACAAGATAAAGAAGGCTGACCTGCGCCGTTCCCTCGGCATCGTGCTCCAGGAGGTAAACCTCTTTACGGGTACGGTCATGGAAAACCTGCGCTACGGAAATCCGGATGCGACGGACGAGGAATGCATAGCTGCCGCAAAGCTTGCAAACGCGGACAATTTTATCCGCATGCTTCCGCAGGGCTACGATACGGTGCTCAAGGGTGACGGCAGCGGACTTTCGCAGGGTCAGCGCCAGCTTATCTCTATCGCGCGAGCCGCGGTATCCGACCCGCCAGTTATGATACTTGACGAGGCGACATCCTCCATAGATACGCGTACTGAGGCGCTTGTGCAGGATGGTATGGACAAGCTGATGAAGGGCCGCACGGTATTTGTAATCGCGCACAGGCTCTCCACGGTAAAGAATTCGGATGTCATCATGGTGCTCGACCACGGGCGCATTATAGAGCGTGGCAATCACGAAAAGCTTATCGCCGAAAAAGGCACATACTATCGCCTCTATACCGGAGCGTTTGAATTGGATTAATATGGATTAAAAAAAGAGCAGAGCGGTATCTAGCAGCCGGCCTGCTCTTTTTGCGTCTTACGGGTGCCCATCGCATCCCGGTCGATTTTCACTCGCATTTGCGGAAACTGCCTAGGCAACCAGCATCTCCTCAGGAGTCGCTCCCTCTGCCATCCGTCGCGGCAATGTCAAGAGGCCGAAAAAACACCTTAGCTACAAAAATGCAAGGCGCATTTGTGATAAAGTAGAACCATGAAGAATTTATTTGTAAAATCAGAGGAACAAAACAAAGAAATATCAAACCGGAGCAGAGTCGTGCTGCTTGTCATCGGCCTGCTGCTTTTATTGGAATTCTACGCCTTTCGCGGCGACCAGGAATTTATGCAGCTCATCATAGATAAGGTCTCAGCGCCGATTCGCAGACTGCTCTCCGGCATCAACTCATATTTCGCATTTTCAGTGGGCGAGCTCATATACATGGTCGGCATTCCTCTCATGGCTGTGACGCTCAGCATAAGCACGATTCGCTATTTTTTGCGGAAACTGCCCGGGAAGCGATTTGCCGCGGTTCTCCTCACGGCCGCCATTGTGGTGACTTATGTGGGCTGTGGCTTTTCATGGCTTTGGAGCGTGAGCTATTATGGAGACGATGTCTTAGACAAAACTGGTATGGAGCTTCGTGACATAACGCTTTCGGAGCTTGCGGAAACGGCGTATTACTTTGCGGAGCATGCGAATGCTCTCTCTACGGAGGTGGCACGCGATGGGGAGGGCAATTTCGCTGAAAGCGAGGACGAGATTTTTGCGGCGGCTACATCTGTCTACGAAAATATTGAAAAAGAAGAGCGCTGGAGCTTTCTTGAGCAGCCAGCCAGAGTGCCAAAGCGTCTCAAGTTTTCAAAGATAGCCACTGCCATGGGATATTCCGGCTTTTATTTTCCGCTGACAGCTGAGGCGAATATAAATATGGACGCTCCCGCGGCCTTCCGCCCGGTCATCATAGCTCACGAAACGGCACATCAAAGACTTGCAGCTTCGGAGGCCGAGACAAACTTTGTCGGGATCCTGGCGAGTGTCTCTTCAGGAAATACCGCATACGAATACTCGGGCTATCTCATGGGACTTATGTATCTTGCAAAAGCCCTAAAGGACACCGACGCCGAAAGCTGGGAAGCTCTGGCGGCGACGTATACCCCCGAAGTTTCCGCGGACCTCGCCGCAAACAGCGCCTACTGGGCTGAAAATCAGAGCCTTTTCCATACAATCTCACGCAAAATCTACGGCAGCTTTCTGCAAAGCAACGGCCAGCAGAAGCTCTCAATCACCTACAACGCCTGCATTTACTACCTTGTGATGTATTATGAGGATTATGTGTTTGAATGGGAGTAGTTTCCATCCTAAGGAGTTTTGCGATAATTTCGCTTGACTATTTGAGGTAAAATATGGTATAGTTAGGTATAAATACAAATAGATAGTTTAATTTACAGAAAAGAGAAAATTAAACTATAGCATCCGGCTTTTCAAAGGGGCGATTTTCTAAGATCGAAAAGTGTTGTTTGAGATGCGTTTTACATGTATAATGAAAGTAGGTGAAGGCGGAATGGAAAACGGTATTGGGAAGATAAAAAGCAGCGAAGCTTATCTGAGACGTCTGTGGGAGACGGTGCAGCGGCCGCGTCCGATAGATGATGCCATGTTTCAGAAAAGGCAGGATTATATATCACGAGCGGATGTTTATCGAGGAGACGATGGAAGCCGTACCGAACGGCTACAGCGCGATATATGTAAATACGGCAGTCTTTGACCCGGAAAAGGAAGAGCTATCGGCACTGATGAACTGCTTTTTGCAGGATATGGTGGAGGATAAGCGTTTTCCGAGGCTGTCGGCATTTCAGAAGGCGCGGCGCAGGAAAAACTCGACATTGCCAAGGCGATGAAGAAAGAGGGCGCGGCCGCCGACTTCATAGCACGCGTGACAGGACTTACAGAAACTGCGGTCGCGGCGCTATAAAGCCGAAGATGGAACAAGATACAAAACGCAAAACAACCGGAAGCAAATACTTCCGGTTGTTTTGTTTTAAGGATAGATTTCCATGCGTTCTATATCTTTCTTACGAGGCTGCCTTGGACTACTTCTTTGGTATAAGCAAAAGGGATTAGAAAAAGTGTCAATTTCGAAATCCAAATCTCTTGAAAAAGTGTCAAAACAAAAGTATAATATCCTTGGAAAATGCACAGACTGGACATGGAGGTGCTGATGATGCTGAAAAGAAAAATTGAAAAGGATATTATGCACTGGATCGATAGCAGCGACAAGGCTTTGCTGATCTATGGCGTCCGACAGGCGGGAAAGACATTTATCGTCCGTGAGTGCCTACAGGCGGCAGGCTGCGATTACATTGAGTTCAACCTGATACATCAGCCAGAAATAGTGGGTATTCTGGACGGGGCGACGAGCGTAGATGACCTGCTCCTGAAGCTGTCCCTGTACAGTGATAAAAAAATTGTCCCCGGTAAGACCTTCTTTTTCTTTGATGAAATCCAGAAATACAAGGAAATCGTCACGAAGATAAAGTTCCTCGTGGACGATAAGCGATTCCGGTACATTCTGTCCGGCTCGCTGCTGGGTGTGGAGATTGTGAATTTGAAGTCTGCGCCGGTCGGTTATTTGCAGACGATCAATATGTACCCGCTGGATTTTGAAGAGTTTCTGCAAATCTTCAACGTAGGCCAGCCAGTATTGGATATGCTGCGGAAAGCGTTTGTTTCTAAAACGCCCGTAGATGAAGTGATCCACGGCAAAATCATGGAGATGTTCAATCTCTATCTTATCATCGGCGGTATGCCTGCTGCGGTGGAAAAGTACCGTATAACCGGCAATATCGACGATGTAATGGATGAGCACCGAGCCATCATTGAGCAGTATAAGCTGGATTTTACGCAGTATGAAGAGGAAAACCGTAAGCTGATTATCACGCACATTTATGAGCTTATCCCGGCAGAGCTGAACGAGAAGAACAAGCGGTTTATGATCGCGGATATCAGGAAAGGTCTGCGCTATGACCGTGTTGAGGACAGCTTCACATGGCTTTGGAAGGCCGGTGTCGCCTTGGGCGTGTTTAACACGACAGAGCCCACGGTGCCACTCATGCTGAACGAAAAGAGCACACTGTTCAAGATGTTCCTGTCAGATGTTGGCTTGCTTACCACCATATACGGAAAAGCCTGCAAACTGAAAATCGTCAGCAAGGAAAAGGATGTCAACAAAGGCGCAGTCTATGAAAATGTAGTGGCGCAAGAGCTACATGCTCACGGCTATTCTCTGTACTATTACAACAGCAAGAAAAAGGGTGAGCTTGATTTTGTAGTTGAGCACGCTGGGCGGGTGCTTCCCATTGAAGTGAAGAGCGGAAAGGACTATGAAAAGCACTCGGCACTGGACAACGTAATGGCCATTGCAGAATATGGAATCGAGGAAGCCTATGTTTTCACGAATGATAACGTAAAGGTGGATGGAAAGCTGACTTATTTCCCTATCTATATGGCTATGTTCCTGCAAGATGACCCGATAGATTTCATTGACATTTCCGTGGACAAATTCAAACTGTGAGCGATTAGAATATCAACATAAACATATAAGGACAGTGTTCCATGCGTTCTATATCTTTCTTACGAGGCTACCTTTGACTACTTCTTTGTAAGCCTTTCCTTTGCAATCTCGGCATCCCGGCGGCTCAGGTAGTCCTTCAGGATGTTTATAAGGTGCTTTGTCGCGGCGGAGGCCGTATCGCAGCTTCGGAGGACAAGCATGATGTCGCGGTAGTATTGCGGCTCTGTCGGCTTGGTGACCACGCGATAGCAATTGCGATACAAAATCGCCGAGCCCATGTAGCCGAGGCACAGTCCGTTTTCAATCAAGGTCAATATAAAATCATCATCGCCGCTGACATACTCAATGCGCGGCGTTATTTTATTTTTGCGGAAAATGCCCATGCCTTCCTTTTGCGTAGTCTCGTCGTAGAGAACCAGTGGCTCCGTCTTATATATGGTCAGCGGTACCTTGTCCAGCTTTGCATATGGGCTGTCTTCAGGAAGGACAGCAAGGAAGGGGTCGTGCATTACAGGAAACGCCGTGAAGCCTGCCGGGGTCGGCGCATCCAAAAAAGCGAAGTCCACCTCGTCTTTGAGAAGCAGGGCTTCTACTGAGGCGTTGTCTCCCTCGTGGAGCTCTACGCTGATATTTGGATAGGCGGTCTTGAATTCCTTGAGCACCGGAGCGAGCACGTTGCAGGATACACTGTGAAAGGTGCCTATACGAATGTGACCTATCTCAAGGCCTTTCAGCTTTGCGGCTTGCACATATACGGAATCGGCCGCGTCTCTCAGCTGCTTTATATAAGGAAGCATTTGCTCGCCGCTTGCTGTCAGCGTGACGCCTGATTGGTTTCGATTTAAAAGCGTCATTTGAAGATCGTTTTCCAGAGAGTTTATAATCTGACTGACAGCGGATTGAGAATAATTGCAATACATTGCGGCTTTGGACATACTTCCAAGCTCAACCACCTTCAGAAAAACAGCATATTTTGAATATGACATACGGCCACTCCTTTCTTGGTAAAATCAGCTATATCCAATTGAAGCCAAAATAGCACAAAACAACAATGAAATTGTACCAATTTTTATCGCTTTTGTCAATGAATGAGGCTAAATGAGAGATGAATTTATTGCATATGCCATGCCATTTTGTCCAGATAGCCTTATCACAAAATCTGATAGACCGATTAAGTTTTCTTAATATTTCACTTTTTTTGAACTTTATAAAGTGTGGGCTTACATAATGAGGGAGCCGGGAATTGTGAAAAAATCAACAATTCCCGGCTCCGCTTTTCCTCCGTGAAGAGAAAAAGCAGCAAAATTTTGGGGGCTTTTTGTGTGGGTATTAGAATTTGTGAAATGGCCTATCAGTGAATGAGATTTCCATTTTTCAGAAAATTATTGTTATAATTAGGCTGTAAAGAAAAAGGGGTTTAAAAGGCAAAGAACGGCGCAAAGCCGTATCAAATATTATTGAGGAGATAGTAGTAAAGGAGAGAATACTATGACAATGAAAAACACAGCGATTATGGATGGCAACCAAGCCGCCGCATATATATCATATGCGTTTACGGAAGTTGCCGGCATATTCCCTATCACACCATCAAGTCCTATGGCTGAGTATGTAGATGACTGGGCAGCCAATGGCAAGAAGAACCTATTTGGACAGCCGGTTCAGGTAGTTGAGATGCAGTCCGAGGGCGGCGCAGCCGGTACAGTACACGGCTCACTTCAGTCCGGAGCATTGACTACTACTTATACAGCATCCCAGGGACTCTTGCTTATGATTCCTAATATGTACAAGATAGCCGGAGAAATGCTGCCGGGCGTATTCCACGTATCAGCTCGTACACTTTCAGCACATGCTCTTTCTATTTTCGGAGATCACAGTGACGTTATGGGAGTGCGCAGCACAGGCTTTGCACTGCTTGCGGCATCCTCACCTCAGGAAGTTATGGATCTCGGTGCGGTAGCACACCTCAGTGCAATTCACTGTCGTATGCCTTTCCTGCATTTCTTTGACGGTTTCCGTACAAGTCACGAGATTCAGAAGATAGAAGCGCTGGATTACGAAGACCTTCGTCCTCTCGTAGATATGGACGCACTTCGCGCATTCCGTCGCAATTCATTGAACCCTGAGCACCCTGCTACTCGTGGTACTACAGTAAATCCTGACATCTTCTTCCAGTGCCGTGAGGCCTGCAATGAGAAGGTTGCTTCCATTCCTGAGGCAGTAGAGCACTACATGGCAGAGATCAGCAAGCTGACAGGTCGTGAATACAAGCTCTTCAACTACTACGGCGCAGAAGACGCAGAGCGTGTGGTAGTTCTTATGGGCAGTGCCGCGGAAACTGCGAAGGAAGCCATCGATTATTTGACGGCAAAGGGCGAGAAGGTAGGTCTCTTGAACGTACATCTCTATCGTCCGTTTGCAGCAGACAGATTCGTAGCAGCTATTCCAAAGACATGTAAGAAGCTTGCTATACTGGATCGTACAAAGGAACCGGGTGCTATGGGCGAGCCGCTTTATCAGGATGTCTGTTCCGTATACAAAGAGATGGGCAGCGACATGTGCATCGTAGGCGGTCGCTACGGTCTCAGCTCAAAGGATACTACTCCTGGACAGATTATAGCTGCTCTTGACAACCTTAAGCAGGATAAGCCAAAGAACAACTTCACTATAGGTATCGTAGATGATGTAACAAATACATCACTCCCTATCACTTGCGAAATAGATACATCCCCTGAGGGTCAGACAAGTGCTGAGTTCTGGGGCATGGGTTCTGACGGCACAGTAGGCGCAAATAAGAACTCCATAAAGATTATAGGTCATGCTACAGACCTCTATTGCCAGGCATACTTTGTATATGACTCAAAGAAGTCCGGCGGTCTGACACAGAGCCATCTGCGTTTTGGCAAGCAGCCGATCCGCTCACCATACCTCATTCAGTCAGCTGATTTTGTAGCATGTCACAATCCTTCATACGTACACAAGTACGACATGGTAAAGAACCTGAAGGAAGGCGGAGTATTCCTCTTAAACTGTGCATGGGACGCTGAGGGTCTTGAAAAGAACCTCCCTGCTTCCATGAAGCGCACATTGGCAGCAAAGAAAGCGAAATTCTACACAATCGATGCTATAAAGATTGCTCGTGACCTCGGCCTCGGCAATCGTACAAATACAATATTGCAGGCCGCATTCTTCAAGCTCTCAAATGTACTTCCTATCGAGCAGGCAGTAGCAGAGATGAAGGATGCTATATATAAGACATATTACAAGAAGAAGGGCCAGGCCGTTGTAGACATGAACAACGCTTCCATCGAGCACGGTATCAATGAGCTCGTAGAGGTAGCTATTCCTGAAAGCTGGCTGACAGCAGAGGATGCTCCTGTAGAGCGCAAGGCTCCTGATTTCATCCGTGAGGTTGTAGACGTGATGAATCGCCAGGAAGGCGACAGCCTGCCGGTATCCATCATGAAGAAGTACGGCCTTGAGGACGGTACTTGGCACGCAGGCTCCACAAAGTATGAGAAGCGCGGTGCTGCCGTAGACGTACCGCAGTGGGATATGACAAAGTGCATACAGTGCAACATGTGCTCACTCGTATGCCCGCACGCTGCAATTCGTCCTATACTCCTGGATGAAGAAGAGCAGAAAAACGCTCCTGCAGGCTTTGAGACAAAGAAGGCACTCGGCGCGGATCTCGGAAAATACCAGTATCGTATGCAGGTGTCGCCTTATGACTGCACAGGCTGCGGAAGCTGCGTAAATGTATGCCCTGCAAAGGAAAAGGCACTCACAATGAAGCCGCTTGACAGCCAGCTTGGCGAGGCAGAAAAGTGGGAGTACGCAGTAGAGACTGTTACGATCAAGAAGGATGCTGTAAGCGACAAGAATATAAAATCATCACAATTTGCAAAACCATATTTCGAATTCTCCGGCGCGTGCGCAGGCTGCGGCGAGACTCCATATATCAAGCTTGTAACACAGCTGTTTGGTGATCATATGTACATCACAAACGCATCGGGCTGCTCATCAGCATACGGCGGATCCACACCAAGCTCCCCTTATTGCACAGACTGCAAGGGCTGCGGACCTGCTTGGGCAATGAGCCTCTTCGAAGACAATGCCGAGTACGCTTATGGTTACCTCCTTGGACAGGATGCTATAAAGCAGCAGCTGAAGGCCGCTGTAGCTACTCTTAAGGAGCGCGGTGTGGCAGCAGATGTATGCCAGAATTACCTCGACAACGCAGAAAACTCCGCTACATCACGTGACGCGAGCGACGCACTGCTTGAGGCAGTTTCCGCAGACACAAGCGAGGAAGCTGAATTCATCAGAAACAACAAGGAATTCCTCACCAAGAAGAGCGTATGGGCATTCGGCGGCGACGGTTGGGCTTACGATATAGGCTACGGCGGTTTGGAT
>CAVHIG010000026.1:9287-11829 GCA_963636105.1 Anaerovoracaceae bacterium | reverse complement strand
GCAAGAACATCAATATGCTCGTACTCGATACCGAGGTATATTCAAATACAGGCGGACAGTCATCAAAGGCTACTGCCGCGGCGGCAATCGCCAAGTTCTCTGCCGGCGGAAAGGTTACAAAGAAGAAGGATCTGGGTTTGATGGCGATGAGCTACGGTTATGTATATGTAGCTCAGGTAGCTATGGGGGCTGACCCGGCTCAAACTTTGAAGGCCATCCGCGAGGCAGAGGCATATGACGGACCATCCATCGTAATTTGCTATTGCCCATGCATCGAGCACGGAATGAAGGCAAGCATGAGCCTGAGCCAGACAGAGGAGAAGAAGGCAGTAGAGTGCGGATATTGGCACCTGTACCGCTACAATCCGGCATTGAAGGCTGAAGGCAAGAATCCGTTTACATTGGATTCCAAGGCTCCTACAGGCGACTTCCAGCAGTTCCTCATGGGCGAAAACCGCTACGCTTCACTTAAGCTCTCATTCCCTGAAAAGGCTGAGGCTCTCTACGCAAAGGCGGCAAGCGATGCCAAGGAACGTTATGAAGGCTATGTAAAACTCTCTCAGGAATAATAAGGAGGAAAGAAAATGGCACTTATGACAGCAAGTGAGTATATTGAATCACTGCGCAAGCTGAACACTCGTGTGTATATGTTTGGCGAGAAAATCGATAATTGGGTAGATCATCCTGTGATCCGCCCTTCCATAAACTGCGTGGCTATGACTTATGAATTGGCGCAGGATCCGCAATATGAGGATCTTATGACAGCTACTTCAAGTCTTACAGGTCACAAAATCAACCGTTTCACCCACCTTCACCAGTCCAGCGCGGATCTGGTGAAAAAGGTGAAGATGCAGCGTCTGCTCGGACAGAAGACTGCCAGCTGCTTCCAGCGCTGTGTAGGTATGGACGCTTTCAATGCTGTATTCTCATCCACATATGAGATCGATGAAAAGTATGGCACACACTATCATGAAAACTTCAAGAAGTTCCTTACATATATACAGGACAATGACCTGGTAGTAGACGGCGCTATGACAGACCCGAAGGGCGATCGTTCAAAGGCTCCTCATGCTCAGGCAGACCCTGATATGTATGTACATGTAGTAGAGCGTCGTCCGGACGGTATCGTAGTATGCGGCGCAAAGTGCCACCAGACAGGCTCCATAAACAGCCACTGGCACATCTTTATGCCGACCATCGCTATGGGCGCGGATGACAAGGATTATGCGGTATCATTTGCATGTCCTACGGATGCGGATGGCCTGTATATGATCTACGGCCGTCAGTCCTGCGATACCCGTAAGCTTGAGGGCGGATGCATAGATGTAGGAAATGCGAAGTTTGGCGGCCAGGAGGCTCTGGTTGTACTTGACCACGTATTTATTCCAAATGAATATATATTCCTTAATGGCGAGACTGATTTTGCGGGCATGATCGTAGAGAGATTTGCGGGATATCACCGTCAGAGCTACGGCGGCTGCAAGGTAGGCGTAGGCGATGTAGTGATAGGTGCTGCTGCTCTTGCTGCTGAATACAATGGCGTAGAGAAGGCAAGCGCTGTAAAGGACAAGCTCATAGAGATGACTCACTTAAATGAGACTCTGTATTCCTGCGGTATCGCTTGCTCGGCAGAGGGTCATCCTACAAAGGCTGGAAACTACCAGATAGACCTGCTCCTCGCAAATGTCTGCAAGCAGAATGTAACTCGCTTCCCGTACGAAATAGTACGTCTTGCTGAGGATATCGCGGGCGGCCTTATGGTTACAATGCCAAGCGAGACTGACTTCAAGTCAGCTACAGTAGTAGGACGCGACGGTGAGACTATCGGCGACATCTGCAATAAGTTCTTTGCCGCGCGCGAGGGCGTAAGCACAGAATCCCGTCAGAGAATCATGAGATTCCTCGAGAATATGTGCCTCGGCGGCGCTGCTGTAGGATATCGTACAGAGTCCATGCACGGCGCGGGTTCTCCGCAGGCTCAGAGAATCATGATATCCCGTCAGGGAAATATCCAGGGCAAGAAGCAGCTCGCAAAGGATATTGCGGGTATAGAAGACTGATAATTTCTTCATAGCTTATGTATCATCGCGGCGAGCGGATGCCGCCGTGGTGATACCAAAATTATGAGTAAAAAAGAGTTGTTTATATAATACGTTAAAATGCCGTAATTACGTATCCATAGGTACTTTGGGCATTTGACTGAAGGGACCTAAATTAAGGAAAAGGAAGGGAGGTATGCATATCGGGAAGGTAATATATACGGCTTGCATAAACGCAATATTTTGATTTTTTATGTAAAGGAGAGATGAAAAATGATCATTATCAATGCAATGATGGCCGTTTCTAACTGGCTTTGGGGCTGGCCACTGCTCATTCTGACTGTATTTGTAGCAGTTACACTGACCATTAAGTACAAAGGATTCCAGTTTGCATTCTTTGGACACAGCTTGAAAAATACTCTTGGTAAGATTTTTGATAAGGGCGACGGCGAAGGAAACGTATCACCGTTCCAGGCATGCTGTACAGCTCTTGCTTCTACACT
>CAVHIG010000026.1:0-9277 GCA_963636105.1 Anaerovoracaceae bacterium | reverse complement strand
GTGTAGGAAACATCGCCGGTGTATCCGTTGCGATCGCTACAGGTGGTCCGGGAGCTATCTTCTGGATGTGGGCTGTAGCTCTTATGGGACTTATCGTAAAATTCACTGAAATCACACTTGGTATGGCTTATCGTGAAAAGGATCCTGAGACAGGCGTATATCACGGAGGTTTCTACTGGACAGTAAGAAAGGGCATGGGCAAGCATTGGACTTGGCTCGGCGTATTCTGGGCTATAATCCTCGGCTGCGCAATGGTATTTGCTCCTGCAGTACAGAGTAACTCAATCGTAAGTGCTATCAATTCATACTTTGACGTAAACCCACTCATCATCGGAATCATCATCGCTGTACTTCTTCTTGCTGTATTGATGGGCGGACTCAAGAGAATATCCCACTTTGCTGAGGTAGTAGTACCTTTCATGGCACTTGCTTACACAGTTGTTGCAATATTCTTCCTCATCACAAACTGCTCAGCAATTCCTGGAGCATTTGGAATGATCTTCAAGTATGCATTCTCACCGGCAGCTGCTTCCGGCGGCTTCCTCGGTTCCACTGTAATACTTGCAGTACGTTGGGGACTTGCTCGTGGAGTATACTCAAATGAAGCAGGTACTGGTATGGCACCTCTTGCACACTCTTCATCAAATGCAAATCACCCGGCTAAGCAGGGTCTTTGGGGAATCACTGAAGTATTCGTAGATACAATCGTTGTATGCTCAATGACAGGTCTTGTTGTACTTTGCTCCGGCGTATGGGATTGCGGCGAGTCCGGTGCTGCTCTGACTTCACTGGCATTCGGTACTTTCTTTGGAAACCAGGCTGTAGGTACAATCTTTGTATCGATCATAATCGCATTCTTCGGATTCACGACTGCTCTTGTAAATATTTACTACGGTGAAATCTGCTTGAGCGCTCTGCATCTGCAGAAGATCACTATCCCTTATCGTCTCCTTGGCTGCGCATTCGCAATCATCGGATCTGTAGGCGCTCTGAGCGTACTCTGGAATCTGTTTGACTTCTTCTTTGGTGTCTGCGCTGTATGCAACCTCTTCCTCTGCATAGCAATGCGTAAGCAGGTATGGGCTACAATCAAGGACTACAAGGCTCGCGTAAAGTCCGGCGTTTGGGAAAAGACATGCGAAGAGTCTGTTGCTAAGATTCCTGAGCTTGCAACAAAGAACTAAGCGACTATCATACTTATCACATATATCATAAATTTGTTAAATAATACTGCTGATACATATAGATTTATTTAACACAAAAGCAACACACACTTAAGAGGCGCTGACTGGGATTTTATATCTCGGCAGCGTCTCAAAAAAACTAGTCCCTTGAAAGGAGTTTTATCATGAGTAGAGAAATTTCCAAGGCGGCGTCAAATTATCCCGCCTCCGGTATTCGTAAGATGTTTGACCTTGCGGCAAAGTATCCTGACGCAATCAAGCTGACTGTAGGTGAGCCAAACTTCGATACACCTGCATACATAAAGGAAGCTGCAAAGCGCGCTTTGGATGCCGGTGAGACCCACTATAGCCCAAATGCAGGTATGGATGTACTTCGTGAGGCTATTGCAAAGAAGTACGAATCCTACGGCGCAGGATATACAAAGGACAATGTAATTGTCACTGTCGGCGCAATGGAAGGTCTTATGCTTACTATGATGCTTGTACTGAATCCGGGCGATGAAATCCTTGTACCGGATCCATGCTTCCCTAACTACTACGGACAGGCATCCCTTACAGGCGCTGCTGCAAAGCCGGTGCCTACATATGAAGAAAATGACTATCGCATGATGGCAGCTGACATCGAAAAATGCATCACACCTAATACAAAGGCTTTGCTTTTGAATTCACCTTGCAACCCTACAGGCGCTGTACTTACAAAGGAAGACGTGCTTGCAATCGCAGAGGTTGTAAAGAAGCATGACCTTTGGGTACTCTCAGATGAGCCATATGACAGCATCGTATATGACGGTGTAAAGCCTTTCAGCATCGCTCAGGTTCCTGAGGTACGCGATCATGTATTTGTACTCAACAGCTTCTCAAAGTCATATGCTATGACAGGATGGAGAATCGGTTATGTAATCGCTCCTGAAGCTGCTTATATAAAGAAGATGGCTCAGATGAACGAGGCTATAGCTTCCTGCGTATCCAGCTTTTCACAGGTAGCCGCAGCGGAAGCTCTGACAAGCACAGAGTGCGTAGAGCAGATGGTAGCTGACTATACTCGTCGTCGTGACATACTTATCGACGGAATAAATGCTATTCCGGGCTTCTCCTGCAAGAAATCCGCAGGCAGCTTCTACGCCTTTGCGAATATCAAGGCATTTGGCAAGAGTGCTCAGGAATTTGCAGAGGAATTGCTTGTAAACGCAAGCGTTGTAACAGTACCAGGCTCTGCCTTTGGTGACTGCGGCGAAGGATATCTTCGTCTTGTATTCGCAAACTCCGACGAAAACCTCAAGGAGGCAGTTCGTCGTATAGATGCCTATGTACGCAAGGCATATCCGGATATGAAATAGGAAATCCGCGTATACTTATTTTTACAAATATTGGCCGGATGCGGGCATACTTCCGGTCCGGCCAATATTTATTTGACTGAATTTAAATTTGATTTCTATGGCTTCTATAGCCTTTATATAAATTATATCTAAACATCCGGGCAATATGGAATACCCCGGAATCTAAAAAAATTTGATCTATATTTTTAGGAGGAGATTATGAAAAACGTTATGCCTACAATGGCTGATGTCGCTACATTTAAGGCGGCTATGGCCTCACCACAGGGCGCATTCGGCCCATTTATGATCACTTCAGATCCTGCTTTTGTAGAAGCTGCAGGTCATGCAGGTTATGACTTTGTACTTCTCGATATGGAGCATGGCCCGGGAACCTTTGAAAATCTGCAGAACCTGATCCGCGCGGCAAATGTCGCAGGCGTATGTCCGGTTGTACGTGTACCTCGCGGCACGGACATTTGGATTGACCAGGCATTGGACGTAGGAGCGGGCGCTGTAATGATTCCGCAGATCGACGACGCTGAGCAGGCAAAAGCCGCAGTTTCCGCAGCGAAATTCTCTCCGCGCGGCACTCGTGGTACGTGCCGTTTCGTAAGATCCGCAGCGTACGGCGCAGTTTCCGGTGCTGACTATTTTGCGCAGGCGCAGGACACGGTTGTAATCCTTCAGGCAGAGGGTCAGAAGGCTATCGACAATCTGGACGAAATCCTGAGCGTAGAGGGTGTGGACATCGTATTTGTAGGACCATATGACCTCTCCGCGTCACTTGGAATCATTGGACAGATAAATCATCCACTCGTAATGGAGCGTATCGCTGATATCTGCAAGAGAGCTGCCGCAAAGGGTGTACAGGTAGGCTGCTTTGCGGACTCCGCGGCATCCGGCAAGAAGCTTCTTGAGATGGGAGTACGTTTTGTAGGTTATTCCTGCGATACAGCTATCTTTATG
The DNA here is from genome assembly GCA_963636105.1 of Anaerovoracaceae bacterium. Lineage (GTDB taxonomy): Bacteria > Bacillota > Clostridia > Peptostreptococcales > Anaerovoracaceae > CAVHIG01. The sequence continues at coordinate 5,811 of CAVHIG010000026.1, read as the reverse complement.
GAGATGGCAAAGGCTGATATCGCCGCATTTCACGGCGAGAGCAAGTAGCGCAAAAAAGTTAGGAGAATAAGAATATGAGTAAGAAAAATTATGCCGTAATGGACGGCAATACAGCTGCGGCATATTCCGCTTATGCCTTTACAGAGGTAGCTGCTATCTATCCTATCACACCTTCAAGCCCTATGGCTGAGAAGGTGGATGAATGGTCAGCAAAGGGCAAGACAAATCTTTTCGGTACGCCCGTAGACGTAATTCAAATGCAGTCCGAGGCCGGTGCCGCGGGTACCTGCCACGGCTCATTGCAGGCAGGCGCGCTCACCACTACATTTACATCATCTCAGGGTCTCATGCTGATGATACCTGCGATGTATGCAATGGGCGGCCAGTTCCTTCCAAGCGTAATGCACATCGCATCACGTGTAGTCACATCAAATCACCACTCAATATTCGGCGATCATACAGACTTTATGACCTGCCGTACAACAGGCTATGCTATGCTGATGTCCTCATCACCGCAGGAAGCAATGGATCTGGCAGCGGTAGCGCACCTGTCCGCTATAAAGGCAAAATACGCATTTATGCACTGCTTCGACGGTTTCCGTACATCTCACGAGATGCAGAGAATCGAGACGCTTGATTACGAAGACCTCAGACCACTTGTGGACCAGGAGGCCTTGAAGGATTTTCGCCGTCACTCGCTCAATCCTGAGCATCCGACAAACCGCGGAAACAACGTAAATCCGGACGTTTACTTCCAGTGCAAGGAGGGCGCAAATGTAAAGAGCGCCATCGTGCCTGAGACAGTGCAGCACTACATGGACGAGATAAACCGCCTGACAGGCCGCGATTACAAGCTCTTCAACTACTATGGCGCAGCAGACGCAGAGGAAGTTGTAGTAGTTATGTGCTCCGCTTCCGAGGCAGTCAAGGAGACAGTAGACTACCTCAACGCACAGGGCCGCAAGGTAGGTATGGTGCAGATTCACCTCTATCGTCCGTTCTCTGTGGAGCATTTCTCGGCAGCCATCCCTGCTACGGTAAAGAAGATCGCCGTTTTGGACCGCTCAAAGGAGACAGGTTCCGTGGGCGAGCCGGTATATCTTGATGTGGTAACGGCGCTGAACCAGGCAGGCCGCGGAGATATCCGCGTAGTCGGAGGCCGCTACGGACTCAGCTCAAAGGATACGACTCCCGGACAGCTCATCGCCGTTTACGACAACCTCCAAAAGGACGCGCCAAAGAACAGCTTCACAATCGGTATAAATGACGACGTAACGCACACATCCCTCGATTATAAGGATGTAGAATTCCCTCATCCGGGCGAGATCGCCTGCAAGATCTGGGGCCTCGGCGGCGACGGTACAGTAGGAGCAAATAAGAATGCCATCAGTACAATCGGTCTTGTGGCTGACAAGTACGCACAGGCATATTTCTCATATGACTCAATGAAATCCGGCGGTCTTACACAGAGCCATCTGCGTTTTGGAGACCAGCCTATCCGCAGTACATATCTGGTGCTCTCAGCTGACTTTGTAGCATGTCACGCACCTACATATGTAAAGAAGTATGACCTTACTGAAGAGCTCAAGGACGGAGGCACATTCCTCTTGAACTGCCCTTGGACAGTAGAAGAGCTTGAGGACAGACTTCCTGCAAAGATGAAGAGAGACCTTGCGAAAAAGCACGCAAACTTCTATATCATAGACGCTGCAAAGCTTGCCGCGGAGATAGGACTCGGAAAGCACACAAACAATATCCTTCAGGGCGCGTTCTTTGCACTCACAAAGGTAATTCCTATGGATGTAGCGGTAGCTGACATGAAGAAGAACAACTACGCTACATACTTCAAGAAGGCCGGCCAGAAGATCGTAGATTTGAACGACAAGGCTGTAGACGTAGGTATCAGCGCGGCTGTAAAGGTAGATATCCCGGCTGCATGGGCAGACGCTCAGGATGCTCCGGCTGCAGAGGTAGAGGCTACTCCTTTCGTAAAGGAGATCGTAATGCCTATGGATCGTCAGCAGGGCGACAAGCTCCCTGTATCCGTATTCCAGAAGCACGGCGTACTCGACGGCACCTGGGAAAACGGCACATCCGCCTACTCAAAGCGTGGTGTGGCTACATCAGTGCCTAAGTGGGATCCGGCTGCTTGTATCCAGTGCAACCGCTGCTCGATGTCATGTCCGCATGCAGCTATACGTCCTGTACTCCTCACAGAAGAGGAAAAGGCGAAGGTACCTGCTGAATTTGTGACAGCTCCTGCAAAGGGACTCGGAAAGGATGCTCCGGCATACTCCTTCCGTATGCAGATCTCACCATATGACTGCCTCGGCTGCGGCGTATGCTTGACAGCTTGCCCGGCAAAGGGCGCTCTCACAATGGCTCCGTTTGAGGAAATGAAGGCAGAGCAGCCTCTCTTCGACAAGGTAGCTATGAATGAGGAATATCTCAAGAAGGATGTAATCAGCGACAAGAACGTAAAGAGCGTACAGTTCGCAAAGCCTTACTTCCAGTTCTCGGCTGCTTGCGCAGGCTGTGCGGAGACTACATATATCAAGCTTTTAAGCCAGCTCTTCGGAGACCATATGTACGTGGGCAATGCTGCAGGCTGCTCATCAGCTATAAGCGGCGGCGCACCTATTCTTCCTTATTGCAAGGACTGCCAGGGTCACGGTCCGGCTTGGGAGCATTCACTCTTCGAGGACAATGCGGAATTTGCTTACGGCTTCTTCCACGCGCAGGATTCCATCAGAAAGGAGCTTCTGCTCAAGCTTGAGGAGATGAAGGCTAATGGTGTGGCAACGGCGGAGGTCAGTGATTATCTCGCAAACTGGGATGATCGCGCAAAGACCCGCGCAGTTACCGACGCCCTGATAGCAGCTCTTGAGAAGTGCACAGGAAACGCAGACGCAGAGTATATTCTGGAAAATAAGGAATATCTTGCAAAGAAGTCCGTATGGGCTGTAGGCGGCGACGGCTGGGCATACGATATCGGCTTTGGCGGTATCGACCATGTAATGGCACAAAACAGAGACGTAAACCTCCTCGTACTCGATACGGAAGTTTACTCAAATACAGGCGGACAGTCCTCAAAGGCTACACCTACAAGTGCTACCGCGAAGTTCTCCGCAGGCGGCAAGCAGGTAGCTAAGAAGGACCTCGGCGGAATCCTGATGCAGTACGGATATGTATATGTAGCTCAGGTAGCTATGGGTGCGGATCAGGCGCAGACATTGAAGGCATTGCGCGAGGCTGAGGCTTATCCTGGCCCATCCATCGTAATCTGCTATTGTCCTTGCCTTGAGCAGCATATCAAGGCCGGTATGGGCACTACTCAGGAAGAGATGAAGAAGGCTGTAGAGTGCGGATATTGGCACCTGTATCGTTACGATCCTCAGAGAATCGCGGAAGGAAAGAATCCGTTCCAGCTCGATTCACCGGAGCCTGATACAGACAAGCTTATGGACTTCCTGATGGGCGAAAATCGTTTCGCTTCATTGAAGAACAACTTCCCTGAGAAGGCAGACGCTCTCTATGCAAAGGAGATCGCTGACGTAAAGGCTCGCTACGCAAAGTATAAGAGATTGGCTGAGGATAAATAATTCTAAGGCTTAGAGAAAAATGTATTTATCGGGGAAGCCGTGGAAAGCAGGCGGCTTCCCCAATAGTAAAATAATTGCTTGATTTTTGGATTTCGAGATTGGAGATTTTGTTATGTATCAAATGCTTCATTACGAGAAGAAGGATGAGATTGCTATTGTGACTATCGACCGTCAGGAGGCTCTGAATGCGCTCAACAGCACAGTAATTACAGAGCTTGAGCAGGTAGTTTCGGAAATGGAAAAGGATGACAGCATACGTGCTATGATTCTTACGGGTGCGGGACGCTCATTTGTAGCAGGCGCAGATATTGGAGAGCAATATCCGCTCGACGTCGATGGCGGCCGCCGCTGGGGTCAGAGAGGCAGCGCTCTTTTCCGCCGCATAGAAAAGCTGGAATTCCCGACTATAGCCGCCGTAAACGGCTTTGCGCTGGGAGGCGGCTGCGAGCTTGCTATGTCATGCGACATAATACTTGCTTCGGAAAAGGCGAAGTTTGGGCAGCCTGAGGTAGGTCTTGGAATAACTCCGGGCTTTTCCGGCACACAGCGTCTGCCGCGCAGAGTAGGCATCGCAAAGGCAAAGGAGCTCATTTTCTCAGGAAAGATGATCAAGGCAGACGAAGCAGAAAGGATTGGCCTTGTAAATGCTGTATACGCTCCTGAGGAGCTGATGAACGGCGCGCTTGAGATGGCACGTTCCTTCACAAAGAACGCCCCGATTGCGGTGAAATATTCAAAGGCCTGCATCGATCGCGGTATGCAGATGGATATAGACAGCGGAATAGCTTGTGAAAATGAGTTGTTTGCTATGTGCTTTGCTGCTGAGGATCAGAAGGAAGGCATGGGCGCATTTCTTGAAAAACGTTCACCTGTTTTTAAAAACAAATAGGGGAGTATATGATAAGAAGAAGAGGAGAATAGGTTATGGATTTTAATTTGAGTCGAGAGCATGAGATGCTCCGCAAGATGATGGCGGAATTCACAGAAAACGAAGTCAAGCCTATAGCGGCTGATACTGACCGTACCTGCGAATATCCTCGCGAAAACATCGAAAAGCTGTTTGATCTGGGCGTAATGGGTATGTGTGTGCCAAAAGAATACGGCGGCGCAGGCGCAGATCCGCTCGCAAGCGCTATCTGCATTGAAGAGCTTTCAAAGCAGTGCGCATCCACAGGCGATATTGTGGCTACTCACAACGGCCTGTGCTGCGATCCGATTATGAGCTACGGCACTGCAGAGCAGAAGGCAAAGTACCTTCCTATGCTGACTACAGGTCATCACGTAGGCGCATTTGCCCTGACAGAGCCTAATGCGGGTTCTGATGCTTCAAAGGGTCAGACAGAAGCTCGTCTTGAGGGTGACCACTATGTAATGAACGGTTCAAAGATCTTTATTACAAACGGTTATGTGGCAGACGTATTTGTAGTATTTGCCATGACTGACAAGACAAAGGGCACAAAGGGAATCTCCGCGTTTATCGTAGAGAGCAGCTTCCCGGGCTTCTCCGTAGGTAAGCACGAGGTAAAACTCGGACTTCATGGAAGCCCTACAGCAGAGATTGTATTCCAGGATTGCATAGTACCGAAGGAAAATCTCCTTGGCGAAGAGGGCAGGGGCTTTTCAATCGCGATGGCTACACTTGACGGCGGCCGTATCGGCATAGCCGCGCAGTCACTGGGTATAGCAGAGGGCGCTATGAATGAAGCTATCAATTATACAAAGGGACGTGTTCAGTTTGGAAAGCCGATCAGCAAGTTCCAGAATACGCAGTTTACATTGGCAGATATGGAGCTGGGCTGCGAGGCAGGACGTCTTTTGACATATCAGGCAGCTATAGCAAAGGGCGAGGGCAAGAGATATACAAAGCAGGCCGCTATGGCAAAGCTCTTTACCTCCGAGCACGCTATGAAGACCACTACAAAGGTAGTACAGATGTTTGGCGGTTATGGCTACACAAATGATTACCCGGTAGAGCGTATGATGAGAGATGCAAAGATCACAGAGATCTACGAAGGTACTTCAGAAGTACAGCGTATAGTAATCTCCGCAAATATGGGTCTGTAAGAGGAGGAAAGATATATGAAAATTTTAGTTACAGTAAAACAGGTACCTGATACTTCCGGTAAGGTAGCAGTAAAGCCTGATGGAACACTCGATCGTGCATCAATGCAGACAATCATAAATCCGGATGATTTGAACGCTATCGAAG
>CAVHIG010000025.1:0-25020 GCA_963636105.1 Anaerovoracaceae bacterium | reverse complement strand
TCGCAAGGGCCTGCAGCCAGCTACCACCCCAAAGCTTCCTTACAATAAATAATTTCAAAAAGTATACAATTATACACGAGTACCTAAAAACATCTCCGAAAGCGCTAAAATTTCAATGCTTTCGCTTGCAAAAAAATGTATACAATGTATAATGATATAGGAATTCGGAAGAAAACAGTATGAGAATTCGAGACACATGATACATAGGGATTCAAGAAGAGAGGCAGCTGAAATGGAGATACAGGATTCACAGGAAAAAAGAAAAGAGGTTTTGCAGGGCAATGAAGCCTGCGCAAAGGGTGCGCTCTACGCAGGCTGCAGGTTTTTTGCCGGATATCCTATCACACCTTCTACAGAGATAATAGAGATGATGTCAAGCGAAATGTATAAGTGCGGAGGAGCATTTATACAGATGGAGGATGAGATAGGCTCGGCCTGCGCTATAATTGGCGCGCGCTGGGGTGGCAAGAAGGCCATGACCGCAACCTCAGGTCCGGGATATACTCTCATGCAGGAGGCCATAGGCTTTGCCGCCGTGACCGAGACACCTATAGTTATTGTAAACGTACAGCGCGGAGGACCATCCACTGGCCAGCCTACCATGTCCTCCCAGCAGGACATATATCAGGCGCGCTACGGCAGCCACGGCGATTACGAAATCATAGTCCTTGCGCCATCCTCGGTGCAGGAAATGTATGATTTTACCATAAGAGCCTTTGAGCTCGCGGAAGAATACAGGACGCCGGTCATACTCCTTGCGGACGAGGTAGTCGGCCATATGCGTGAAAAAATCATAGTTGACGGCGGCTCAAGGGAGATAAAGAGTGAAAAGAAGTCCTACGTAGCCTCGCCTCAGGCCGATTTCTTCAAGGGCGAGCATACCATGGTGGAAGGCCAGCTGCACGACGATATGGGCAGACGTATAGGCCATATATCGGGCAAGAGCGGCGACTTCATAAAAAAGATAAATAAGAAAATACAGGACAATGTGGACAATATCACGGACATCGACACCTTCTGCATGGAGGATGCGGATGTAGCCTTCGTGACATGGGGCTCTGTAGCCAGACCCGCGATGAATGCCATAAAGCTCGCGCGCGGCATCAAGGACGAGAGAATTTCCGCAAAATTCAAATTCGTAAAAAACGTATTCAAAAAGGGCATACCTCAGGCGATAAACGCGGACTACAGCCACCTGAAGGTCGGACTTATAAAAATAAATACCGTGTGGCCATTTCCGGAAAACGAGCTTAGGAGGCTCACAAAGGATATAGACCTGGTCATTGTGCCGGAGATGAACATGGGCAAATATTGCCGCGAGGTGGAGAGGGCGCTGCGCGACAAGAAGGTCGTATCTCTCCCAAAATGCGGAGGTGATATACATACGCCACACGAATTGCTCGATGCGGTACTCAAGGAGGTGGGCGTAGTAAATGAATAGCTTATATGAGAAATATATAAAGACAGAGACTCTCCCCACACTTTTTTGTCCGGGCTGCGGAAACGGCGTAATTCAGATGGCGGCGATCAGGGCCATAGACAGCCTCGGGATCGCGGATGAAGTGGCCTGCGTGTCGGGCATAGGCTGCTCGGCGTGGATTCCGTGCTACATGAAGTTTGATTGCATCCATACGATGCACGGCAGGGCGCTGCCATTTGCGGAGGGCCTCAAGCTCGCGCAGCCGGATAAAAAAATCCTGGTATTTTCGGGAGATGGGGATTGCCTCGCTATCGGTGGAAATCATCTCTTGCATGCGGCAGCCAGAAATATAGATCTTACGGTTATTATGGTGAATAATTACATATATGGCATGACAGGCGGTCAGAAATCGCCTACCACGCCAAAAGGCTCGGCGACAAAGACCTCGCCCTTTGGCAGTGTGGAGACTCCTATGGACGGCGCGGCACTTGCAATGGCGATGGGCGCAAGCTATGTGGCTCGCTGGACGACTGCGCATCCTGTGCAGCTTGAGAAGGCCATAAAAGAGGGCATGATGCACAGGGGCTTCTCCTTTATAGAGGTGCTCAGTCAGTGCCCGGTACAGGCCGGAAAGAATGTATTCGGGGAAAAAGAACCTGCGGCTATCCTCCGCCGTTACCGCGAAAATACCTACCAATATACGGAAGGCATGGATATTCCTGAAGGAAAAATCAGGATAGGCACATTTAAGCATGATAAGAACGCAAAGGAATACATTGAGAAGATAGATGAAATGCTTGAGCAGCAGGGAATCAAGAGGTGGTAAAAAATGGCAAAAATTACTGTGGACAAGGCCTGCTGCAAGGGCTGCGACATATGCCTTTCGGTATGTCCGAAAAGAATTTTTATAAGCGGCAAGAAGAGAAATACCTATGGCACTACGATGCCGGATTTGAGCGCTCCTGAAAATTGCATCGTATGCAGGATGTGCGAGCGGATGTGTCCGGACGGCGCAATCAATGTGGAGGAGGAGAAGTAGAGATGAGGATAAATATCAGATTTGCGGGGGCAGGCGGCCAGGGAGTAATTCTTTCGTCTGTGCTTTTGGCCAAAGCCTACGGGCTCGGGGAGGATTATAATATTTCACAGACGCAAAGCTATGGACCCGAGGCGAGGGGCGGCGCGTGCAAGGCCGAGGTGGTCATATCGGATGACAATATAGACTACATGAAGGTAGATGAGGCGGATGTGTTTATCGCCTTCAATCAGGTGGGCTACGAAAAGTATGCTGATACGGTGAAGAAGGATGCGATAGTGCTTGTAAATAGCACGCTTGTGGAGCCGGAAAGCGAGGGCATGAAGCGAAATCCGAATTATTATGAGATACCGGCTACGGAAATTGCGGAGGATATGGGAAAGCCCTTCGTGGTGAATATGGTGATGCTTGGGGCGCTTACAAAGCTTTTGCCGAAGCTGCATTATCCTACGGTGCAGGCGGAGATAGAGGCGAATTTTGCCGCGTCTATCGCCGGAGTGAACCTCGATGCATATGATAAGGGATATCAGTATATGGCTGAGGAAAAGCTTCAAAGGGAGAAAAATCAAAGGAAGAGCGCATAAAAATCAAGTGGCGCGGGTGCCGCGGAGAAGATCCGGGGCACCCGCGCCGGTTTTATTTCTCTCTAAATTTGACAGAGAGATGCATTATCTATGATAATAATATTTGTGAAGAAAACTTCACATTCCTCAAGAAACTAATTTTTTCATTGAAACGTCCAAATAATGCGGTATAATATATAACTAAGTGCCGAATTTCAAATACTGGATTTCTTCCACGACGGACAGGCACGGCGGACATTGCAGAACACATAAAAAATAAAAGGGGTAAATCATAAAGAGATGAAAATCGAAATAAATAAAAAAACTACGAAGGACTTTTTCAAGCGCTTCGTGATATTCTTTGCAATCCTTACGGTAGTCCTTATTCCTGTGCAAGCGGGTCTGGACAAGGTCGGAGGCATAAGAGTTTTCGAAGGCACAGAAAACCTCATGGAAGACATGGACTATATTATAAATGAGGACAGTCCGTTTTTCAGCGAATACGCGGACAGCGAGCGTGTAAACGTCCTGTGCATGGGCTTAAATGACAACCTCGCCGATACCATCATGCTCATAAGTTATGATATGAAAAACCAGCGCCTGGATCTCATCTCCATCCCTCGCGACACCTACTACTATCGCGAGGGCGTCAGCGGCGCGTCACTGAAAATAAATTCAATCTATTCAAAAGAAGGCGCGGTGGGCATGGCTGAGGCAGTCAGTGAGACCCTGCTCGGCATGCCTATAAATTACTATGCCGTCGTCGACTATGAAGGCGTGGGCAATATCGTAGACGCCATCGGCGGAGTACCTATGCATATAGACTTCCACATGCACTATGAGGATCCATATGACACGCCGCCGCTTTACATAGACTTCCCTGAGGGCGACTACGTCTTGGACGGCAGTGACGCCATGGAATTCCTGCGCTTCCGAAAGGGCTCAAGCGGCTATAAGGGCTATCCTGAGGGTGACATCGGCAGAATCAAGGCACAGCAGCAATTCATGAAAAATGCCTTCAGTCAGGCCATAGACACAGGCCTTGTAAACGCCGCAAAGTCAGTTTTCCAAAACGTAGACAGTGACATCAATCTCGGAATGCTCACAAAGCTCGCCACAAAGGCGCTCTTCCTCGACAAGGAGGACCTCAGCACCTATACTCTCCCGGGCGCGTCCGGCACGGTGAGCGGCCTTTCTTTCTGGCGCACGGATAAGGAAGAAATCGCCAATCTCGTAGACCAGATCTACGCGGAGCCTGTGGAATCAGAAGACGCGGAAACTGCGGGGGCATCGGGCTCCGGGGAGACAGCGGAATAGCGCAAAATACATTTAGATACAGAGGAGAAAGTTTTTTACATGAGAAAAAGCGACAAGGAAAACAAGAGAAAAACAAAACCCGCAAAGCACAGAAGCAAGGGACAGGCTTTTTTGCGGACATTCGCGATAGCCTTTATCATATGCGTCATTTTCGGAACCGGTGCGTTTTGCGGCCTGGAGGCTATTGGAAATATAAATCCCTTCGACACTGATGATGATAAAAACGTAGTGCTTGCTGATGAAGAGGAGATGCTTTCGGTACTCGTGACGGGAGATAGCCCGTTTTTCGACGCCTTCACAAAGTCAAACCGTGTAAATGTCCTGCTACTCGGCATAAATAGTGGCATGACTGATACTATAATGCTCGTCTCATTTGACCAGGACGCAAAGCATGTGGATGTAATCTCCATACCGCGCGATACCTACTATGATCGCGACGGCGCAAATGGCGAGGCGGCAAAGAAGATCAATGCCGCATACCAAAAAAATCCTGTAAATACAGCAAAGGCCGTATCCGAGATATTGCTCGGCATTCCAATCAATTACTACGCGGTCATCGAATATGACGGCGTAAAAAACATCGTAGACGCGATGGGCGGTGTACCGATGAATATCACCGTAAAGGGCGGCATGCATTACAAAGACCCGTATGACACGCCTCCTCTTGTGATAGATATTCCAGAGGGCGAGCAGGTGCTTGACGGCGAGCATGCGGTGCAATTCCTGCGCTACAGAAAGGGATATGCTATGGGCGATCTCGGACGTGTGGAGGCGCAGCAGGAATTTGTAAAGAGCGCGTTCAAGCAGTGCCTGAGCTTCGATTTGCCAAAAATAGCAAAGACTGTCTTTGAAAATGTGGATTCCGACATTACAATAGGCGTAGCGATGAGTCTCGCCACAAAGGCCATAGGCATAAGCGGCGATGCCATCACGACATATACGCTTCCGGTCGATATTCAGCAGGAAGCGCCATACTATGTATTTCCAAAGACGGAAGAAATTTCAAATATGCTTACCGATATATATATGATAGGCGACGATGCGGAAACGGCGGAGGACGGCGAGGCTGCCGAGACCTCAAGCGATGCGGCGCAGGCGCAGGATAAAAGTAAATAGTAGGGAGTAAATGGGCAAAGCTCGAAATTTGAAAGGAGATAAGCCATATGAAGAGATTAGCAAGCATATTGATTGCGGCGGCACTTTTGTGCACCTTGCTGCCAAGCACAGCCTTTGCTGCCACGAGCTTTACAGACGTGGCGAGTGACCATTGGGCACTCAAAAGCATACAATTTGCGGTAGAAAAAGGCATTGTAAACGGATATCCTGACGGGAGCTTTCATCCTGAAAGCTCTGTGACGAGGGAGGAGGCTGCTACCATGCTTTACAGAGCGCTGGCTGCTGCTGGTGCCCTGAAGACAAGCGACGACCTGAGCGCGCAATACTCTGCGCAGTTTACGCAATATACCATCGCGGCATATGCGCAGAAATACATTGCGTATTTCCTGAACTACGGCATTATAAACGAGGCTGAGATAAAGACATTTACGACAGGCGAGGCCAAGGGCGTGACGGCGCAGCGTGTGCAGACGGCGGTATGGGCAGCAAAGGCTCTCGATAAGGAATTTATAGGCGTATATTATGTGCCTTATACTGATAAGGCGGATATTTTGAATGCGGAGATGCCATATGTGGATTTGATTTACAGATATGGAATCATGACCGGCTCCTTGCAGGACGATGGCACGGTCAAGTTTTTGCCGCGCGACGGTGTAAAGAGATGTGAATTCGCGGCCATCGCAAATCGTGTATATGAGGCCTTCAAGAAGGAGCAGGCTGCAGGCGGCAGCGGCTACTACGAATTGTCAAAGGAGACTGTTTCTTACAGAAATACGCTGGATTCTGTACTTATAAACAGCAGCGCAGACGTATTTTATAACGGCTCAAAGGTTTCGAATATCTCGGCAAATCTGGGCGCGGGTGACATAGTGAGGATTTCATCTATGGCACTGGATGAGGGCACAAATATGCAGGTGCTGGTGGACGATGAGGTAGGCGTACAAAAGGGTCTTGTAGCGAGTGTGACGGCACTTTCGAGTGAGGCTACGCGCATAGGAATAGAGAAAAACGCAAATATCATATACTATGTGATTACAAAGGATACGAGGATGCCGGAGAGCGCGGTAGCCTTTGATTTCCTCGGACATGAGGTGTATTACATCGCAGACGGGGTAAAGCTTGTGGAGATTACTGACTAAGGAAATATACAAATATACGATTTGTAAAAAATGGCTTTTGGGTAATTTTTGCCCAAAAGCCAAAAATTTTTGTTTTCTTTTTTTGCGGTTGATATTATAATAAGGTTTGTAGTATTGAATAAATTTTATACTTGTTTTCGACTTTGATTTTTTTACTAAACTTTTTTATTTTAAATTTTATGGCATAGGGCATTCGCCCGGTTTGGCAAAAATCCCATTTTTGGAAGGTAAGGTTGATTAAATGTTTGAAAATGAATTGAATGAGGCTCTTTTGAAGAGCAAGAAGGTAGGCGAGCTGAGGGAGATTGCCAAGGCGTTTGCTATACCTAATTATGAAAAACTTAAAAAGGCGGAACTTATAGCCGCATTGCAAAAAAACGCAGGCGCGGAGACTGCGGGTGCTGTTTCGGAGGAAGCTCCGGCGCCTTTGGAGCAGGCTACGGAGGAAAAGAAAACTCCGGCGCGGAGAAAGAGCGCGAAAGCAGTGGCTGTGGAAGAGGCTTCTGAAAAAGAAGAAGCTCCGGCAAGCCCCGAAAACATAGAAGTGCGCAAAGCTCCTGAAGGCAGGGAAACTGCCGAGAGCCGCGAGCACAGGCAGCCTGCGCAGCAAAAGGAAGATCGTCCCGAGGTGGAGGGCATACTCGAAATCGCCGACGGAGGCTTTGGCTTCCTGCGCTTCTCAAACTTCCTTACAAGCGACAAGGATGTGTATGTCGCGCCGACACAGATAAGGCGCTTCAATTTGAAGACCGGAGACAAGATACGCGCTATTTCCAGGAAGCCAAATGAAGGCGAGCGCTTTGGAGCGCTTCTTTATGTCATTAGCGTAAACGGCGATGAGCCGGGCGCGGCGATTAGGAGGCCGGATTTTGACGATCTTACGCCGATTTTCCCGAAAGAGCGCATCACGCTTGAGGACGGCACAAGGGATCTTTCGATGAGGCTTATAGATCTTGTAGCGCCTATCGGCAAGGGACAGCGCGGACTTATCGTGGCACCTCCAAAGGCCGGAAAGACGGTATTGCTCAAAAAAATTGCCCACAGCATTGAAAAGCAGCATCCTGAGATTGAGATGATAGTGCTTCTGGTCGATGAACGTCCTGAAGAGGTTACAGATATGAAGCGCTCTCTTTCGAGAGGCGAGGTTATATATTCTACATTTGATGAGATGCCGCAGCATCATGTCAAGGTTGCGGAAATGGTGCTTGCAAGGGCGCAGAGGCTCGCGGAGCACGGCAAGGATGTTGTGGTGCTGCTCGACAGCATTACAAGACTCGCGAGGGCATACAATCTCGTGGTACCGGCATCAGGAAGGACTCTTTCGGGAGGACTCGATCCGGGCGCTTTACATAAGCCTAAGAAGTTTTTCGGCGCTGCCAGAAAGCTTGAAGAAGGCGGAAGCGTTACAATTCTGGCGACGGCTCTTGTGGAGACGGGCAGCCGTATGGATGATGTTATCTTTGAAGAATTCAAGGGCACAGGCAATATGGAGCTGCATCTTGACAGAAAGCTTTCGGAAAAGAGGATATTCCCGGCGATAAATCTCAACAAATCAGGCACGCGTCGAGAGGATCTTTTGATGAATCAGGAAGAGCTCGAGGCCGTATGGCACATGAGGAGAGCCATGGCAAATGCGGGAGTTCAGGATGTGACGGAGACGATTATAGACAATCTGGCACACACCAGGACGAATAGAGATTTTATAAACGTAATCAAAAAAATAAAGCTGGAGTAGAAGGGGAAAAATGGATTTAAGTAGGATATTTTTAAAGGAAGCCTGCCCTACAAAGGTGGGAGGCCAGGCTATAATCGAAGGAATTATGATGAGGGGAGAGGATCGTACCTCGGTGGTTGTGAGGATGCCGGATGATTCACTGCATATAAAGACTCAGCCGCTTCCAAAACAGAGCAGATGGATGAAATTTCCTATAATACGCGGGGTAGTGTCCTTTGTGGATTCTCTCGTACTGGGTACAAAGACTCTTATGTACGGCGCGGATGTCCTCGAGGCCTTTGAAGGCGAGGCAGCCGAGGAAGAGGAGAAGGACAAGCTGACTCTCTGGCTTGAAAATAAATTCGGAGAAAAGGGCGCGTGGAATTTTGCCCTCTACTCATCTGTTGTGATAGCGCTCATCTTTACGATAGGTATTTTTGTAATCCTGCCCACATGGCTTGTAAACCTTTGCGGCAAATGGGTAGGAAGCGAGATCGCACTCAATCTCATAGAGGGCGTGCTGAGAATCATAATGTTTGTCATATATGTGGCGGCGATTTCGATGATGCCCGATATAAAAAGAGTATTTCAATATCACGGCGCGGAGCACAAGACCATACATTGCTTTGAAAACGGCCTCCCGCTCACGCCGGAAAATTGCAAGCAGTTTTACACGCTTCATCCGCGCTGCGGGACGAGCTTTCTTGTCTTTGTCATGCTGATAGCCCTTGTGCTCTTTTCGCTGCTCGGCTGGCCAAATCTCCTGCTTCGCATCGCGTCGAGACTTCTGCTCATACCGGTGATAGCGGGACTTTCCTACGAGCTCCTGAAGTGGGCAGGCAGAAGCGACAATATACTTGTAAAAATTCTGAGTCTGCCGGGCCTCTATCTGCAAAAGCTCACCACGCGCGAGCCTGACGAAAAGCAGCTTGAGGTCGCCATTGCCGCAATGAAGGCCGTAATGGTGCCGGCCGACACACCATACTACGAAGGAAAATGTGACCTGGAGGGGAGATTGATTTGAGCGTACCGGTAAGAGATTTACTTAAAATGGCCGAAAATCAAATGACGGCGGCAGGCTGTAGCGAGGCCAAAATAGATGCCGAGCTTTTGTATCGCTATCTTTTCGACCTCGACAAGGTGGGATTTTTCAAGGAATGGTCTAAAATACTCGACGACAATTCCACTGAGCGTTATTTTGAGCTTGTGGCAAGACGCGCCTCGGGCGTGCCGCTTCAATACATCACAGGCGAGCAGGAATTTATGGGCTTCAGCTTTGCTGTGGACGAGAGCGTGCTTATCCCGCGCCAGGATACGGAAATTCTGGTAGAAAAAGTATTGAACGAGATGGAAGATCCTTCCGGCTCTTTTGCGGGCAAGCACGATGTGAAAATTCTTGATCTTTGCTGCGGAAGCGGCGCTATAGGCATAAGCCTCGCGCTTCTCTGCGAAAGAGCAAAGGTAGTGTGCACGGATATAAGTGAGGCTGCCGCGGAAACGGCGGAGAAGAACGCGAAGCTTTTGGGTGCCGAAAAGAGGGTGAGCTTTGCGAGGGGCGATCTTTTTGAGCCGTTCAATAAAAAACTTGGAAAGACGAAATTTGACATAATTGTTTCGAATCCGCCTTATATAAAAAGCGACGTGATTCCGACCTTGCAGAGGGAGGTTCGCGATCATGAGCCGCGGCTTGCGCTGGACGGCGGGGCGGACGGCCTTGATTTTTACAGAAGGATAGTAGCAGAGGCTCCGCAATATCTCAAAAAAGGCGGAATGCTTTTTATGGAGATGGATTGCAGCCAGGCAGCGGACATCGCAAGGCTCGTGCACGGGGAAAACGAGGAAAGCTACGCAGTTTCCGCAGACGAAGAAAACGGGAAAGCGCAGGAGACCGGCGTTAAGCCACAGAGAGCTGCAAGACACGCGGCAAAGGCAAAAAAAGACAGGAAGAATGAAAGAAAATTCGCCGAAGTAGAGGTTATAAAGGATTTGGCAGGCCTCGACAGGGTGGTCGTGCTCAAAAGGGAGGATGCATAGTGGAATTCTTCGAGAGCTGGAATATGAGACCGGAGCTTATCGTGCTTATAGTATCCATGCTGCCGCTCATTGAGATAAGGGGCGGAGCTATAGTGGGACTTGCGCTCGGGCTCAGCTTGCAGGAGACCTTGCTCATAGGCCTTATAGGAAATATAATTCCAATACCTTTTGCGATTGTATGCGGACGTTATATTTTTGAGCTTTTTGGCAGGAGCAAAATATTTGGAAAATATGTAAAAATATACCACGAAAGACTTATACGAAAGTCAGATGTTATAAAAAAATATGGTCCCTGGGGGCTTTTGATCTTTGTCGGTATTCCTCTCCCGGGCACAGGCGCGTGGTCGGGGGCGCTCCTTGCGGTACTCATGGACTTGAGCCTGAAAAAGGCCGTGCCCGCGATCTTTATAGGAATAATCATAGCCGGCTTTATAATAGCGCTTCCGACACTTGGCGTATTGCAGGTGCTATAGGCCTTTTGCGGAAACTGCGCAGTTTCCGCAAGGACAAAAAATGGTGCGTTGCGGGCTTGCATAAGGAGAAAAAAAGAGATAGAATAATAAAGATAGAGACGGGAAGCGGTGTTAGAGGCCGTTTCTCGGAAAGGTTGTTTATATAAGGAGATGAAATTATGGCGAAAAAAGGAGATTGGGTACGTATCCATTCAGTCGTACTCAAAGCAGAAGAGAGAACTTCGAAAATTCCTGACGACACAAAGAAATGCGATTTCGAAATGTGGACAAAGGGTTCGCTTCTTGATGATGAGGCGAAGGTCGGTGATCAGGTCAGCGTAGAGACTGCTACAGGCCGTGTGGAGAAGGGCGTGCTTATTGAAGAGGCGCCGCACTATACTCACAGCTACGGTGAATTTGTACCTGAGATCATCGAAATCGACAAGATCTTGAGAAAAATCATGAATTTCGGAGGTGAAGACACATGCCAGTAGCAAAAGATTATGATTCCGTAATGGGGAGATCCGCGGAGATAATGAAGGGATCTCTCGGACTTGATTTCAACAAATTCGAATCCGGTTCTGTAGCCTTTGATTATGAAGGCCTTATGGAAGCGACGGGATACACGATCGATGAGGTATGTGCGATCCAGTCAAAGACAGGCGTAGGAAATACCACGCTTTTGGAGCTTAGAAATATCACAAAGCTTGCAAGAAAATATGCAAAGCCGGGTTATGGCGCAAGGATTCTTGCAAAGGATGAGGCTGCAAATCCGTCAGGCTCATTCAAGGACAGACGTGCCGCATGCGCTGTTGCTCACGCAAAGAAGCTGGGTTATAAGGGCGTAATCGCGGCTACTTCCGGAAACTACGGCGCGGCTGTAGCATCTCAGGCAGCGATGCAGGGTATGAAGTGCATAATCGTGCAGGAGTGCTATGACTCCCACGGTGTAGGCCAGCCTGAGATTGTAGAGAAGGCAAGAAAGTGCGAGGCACTGGGCGCTGAGGTTATTCAGCTGACTGTAGGACCGGAGCTTTTCTATGAGCACCTTTCGGTACTTGAGGATACGGGATATTTCAACGCTTCCCTGTATTCACCATTTGGTATAGCAGGCGTAGAGACCTTGGGATATGAAATCGCAATGCAGTGCAGACAGCTTTATGGCAAGGATCCTGAGATGGTAGTATGCACACACGCGGGCGGCGGTATGGCTACAGGTACAGCAAGAGGCCTTCGCAAGGCAGGAGCAAAGACCGAGGTTGTAGCCGCGTCCATCGACCTTTCCGGACTTTCGATGGCATCGGATGATGATTTTAATAAGAAGAGCTGCACTACAGGTCATACGGGCTTTGGTGTGCCTCACGCTACAGCGCCTGATACAGGAGATGTGCCTAGATCAGCGGCTCGTCCTCTTCGTTATATGGACAGATATGTATCCATCACTCAGGGCGAGGTTATGTTTATGACAGAGATGCTCGCAAACCTTGAAGGTCTTGAGAGAGGCCCTGCGGGAAATACTTCGCTTGCGGCAGCATTTGTACTTGCTCAGGAGCTTCCTGAGGACGCGATCCTCGTAGTTACCGAGACTGAGTACACAGGCGCAGGAAAGCACATTCAGCCGCAGCTTGCATTCGCAAAGGAAAACGGCATAGAAGTAAGATTTGGCTCACCTGATGAGGATATACCTGGAAAGAACGTAATTCTTCCAAAGGATCCGGGCCTCTTCAGAGTAAAGGAGATGGATCTCGATCACATGAGAAAGTCTCTTATCAAGAAGTCTGTAGGCAGAGCAAATGGAAATCCTCTCACTGCCGAGGATATCAAGTTCCTCATGGAGGACACAAGAGCAGACGAGGCCTTTGTAAAGGCTGTGCTCGACGAAATCGGCGTAAAATATTGATGGCAATATAAAATATAAAAGGATGTAACAGAAAGAAAGGGGACAAACTGCAAAAAAACTCTTGCTATGGGCGGGAAAATGTGATATAGTATATGCGCTGTGGACTTGACAGCAAATATATGCATAAGGCTTTGCCGGAGCAGGAAAGAGGTAAAAAGCATGAAGGAAGGAATCCATCCTGACTATAAGGAATGTAAAGTAACTTGCGCGTGCGGCAACACATTTGTTACAATGTCGACTAAGGACGAACTTAGACTGGACGTTTGCTCGGCTTGCCACCCATTCTTTACAGGACAGCAGAAGTTCATCAATCGTGGTGGACGTGTTGAAAAGTTCAAGAACAAATACAATCTGGACTAATCAAAACTTATCGGAGTGCTCAGCACTCCGATTTTTTTTAGAAAAGCTC
Source organism: Anaerovoracaceae bacterium (assembly GCA_963636105.1). Lineage (GTDB taxonomy): Bacteria > Bacillota > Clostridia > Peptostreptococcales > Anaerovoracaceae > CAVHIG01. The sequence goes on along the minus strand of CAVHIG010000025.1, from coordinate 11,920 downwards.
AAGGTAGCGGCGCTTGCCCCTTGATAGCCCATAATGGGCAAAAGGGCGCATGGCAATTTATATCATAAGTTTCTCTTTAAATCTAATTATACTTATGGTATAATGTTTAGTTAGTAAAAAAGTGATAAGAATTTTTTTAGGAGAAGAAAATGTTCGATAAGTTAGACTTCATATTGGAAAAATACGAAGAGCTGTCCCTTAAGGTGTCGGATCCTGATGTCATAGCAAACCAGCCGCTGTGGCAGAAGCACATTAAGGAAATGGGCGAAATGGAGCCTATAGTTACAAAGTACAAGGAATACAAAAAAGTAAAGGAAGGCATAGAGGAAGCAAAGGCTATGCTCGAGGAAAACGATGAAGAACTCCGCGAGATGGCAAAGATGGAGCTTTCTGAGCTTGAGGGCAAGCTTCCGGAGCTCGAGCAGGAGCTCAAGATCGCACTCCTTCCAAAGGACCCTAATGATGACAAAAATGTAATTCTTGAGGTAAGAGCCGGTACGGGTGGAGAGGAAGCGGCACTTTTCGGTGCTGACCTTCTCAGAATGTATACAAGATATGCCGAAAGGCGTGGCTGGAAGACAGAAATTATTGAAATAAATGACACGGAGCTTGGCGGCATAAAGGAAGCCGTAATGCTCGTCAAGGGCAAGGGCGCTTACTCACGTCTGAAATACGAAAGCGGCGCGCACCGCGTGCAAAGAGTGCCTGAGACAGAATCCTCCGGCAGAATACATACATCAGCAGCTACAGTAGCGGTACTTCCGGAAGTAGATGACGTAGAAGTAGAGATAAATCCAAACGACGTCAGAGTCGATGTATACAGATCCTCCGGAAACGGCGGCCAGTGCGTAAATACGACGGATTCAGCCGTAAGACTCACGCACATCCCGACAGGCCTTGTAGTCACCTGCCAGGACGAAAAGTCGCAGATAAAAAATAAAGAGAAGGCCTTCAAGGTACTGCGCTCCCGTCTCTACGACATGAAGCTCGCCGAGCAAAACGACGAAATTTCCGCACAGAGAAGAAGCCAGGTAGGCTCCGGAGACCGTTCCGAGAGAATAAGAACCTACAACTTTCCGCAGGGCAGAGTGTCCGACCACAGAATCGGACTTACAATATACAAGCTTGACTCGTTCCTGGATGGCGAAATCGACGAAATCATCGATGCCCTCATCACGGACGATCAGGCTCAGAAGATGAGAGGTTTATAATGGATACGAAGGTATTGAAACCCACAAATGAAAACATAAAAATCGCGGCTGATATTTTGAAAGAAGGCGGACTTGTGGCCTTCCCGACAGAGACCGTATATGGCCTGGGCGCGGACGCGATGAATGCTGAGGCAGTAGCGAATGTATACAAGGCAAAAGGACGTCCGAGCGACAATCCGATGATAGTCCACATTTCAAGGGCATCCGATATCGGCCAGCTCACGCCGAGACTCAGCGCTACCATAGTAAAGCTTATAGAAAACTTCTGGCCAGGCCCGCTTACATTGGTACTCAAGAAAAAGGAAGGTGTACCGGATGTGACCACGGGTGGACTTGACACCGTCGCTGTGCGCATGCCGGACAATGAAATCGCACTCAAGCTCATATCCGAGGCAGGCTGCCCTGTCGCGGCACCGAGCGCAAATATTTCAGGAAGGCCAAGCCCTACAAAGGCTCAGCACGTTATAGATGATCTTTCAGGCAAAATCGACGCTGTACTTGACGGCCCGGATTGCCGTGTGGGCATAGAATCCACTGTCCTTGATGTGACGGGCGAGGTGCCGACCATTCTGAGGCCGGGCATTGTGACCGCCGAGGATGTGGAAGCCGTGCTTGAGCAGAAGGTTTTGTATGACAAGCATCTCTTCAAGGACAAGGCGGGCATAAATTTCGACGAAAACGGCAAGCCGCTCGAGGCTGAGGACCCGGATTTTAAGCCGAAATCGCCTGGCATGAAATATAAGCACTATGCGCCGAAGGCTCAGATGACCATCTTCGAGGGTCAGAGGGATAAGGTGAAGGCGGAAATTGCGAGGGTTAAGCATTTAAACGAGATGATCGGCGTCAAGGTCGGTGTCATTCTCTTTGAGGAGAAGGCATTCCGCGAGGCGGCGCACGATCTTTTTGCGGATCTTCGCGAGATGGACGCGCAGAATGTGGATCTTATACTTGCGGGTGCGCTCAGCGACACGGACGGTGTAGGCTTTGCTGTGATGAACAGAATGCTCAAGAGCGCAGGATATAATATTGTGAAGGTTTGATGCTTGCTGTCTGCGAGGATTTTACAAAATCTTGTAAAAATGCAAAAAACAAGCTGCAGCGATTTGCAATAGCATGATTTAAAAAGAAAGATGCACGAAAAAAGAAAGAGGAAAATACGAAATGAAGATTGCTATCGCCAGTGACCATGGCGGATTTGAACTCAAAGAAGAGATAAAAAAATATTTGGAAGCAAAGGCAGAGTGCGGCGATTTAGGCGCAGATGCAAAGATAGATGACCTCGGCACTTATAGCGCGGACTCCGTGGATTATCCTATCTACGGCGAAAAGTGTGCCCGCGCCGTTTCCGCAGGGAAATACGACAGAGGCATTGTGGTATGCGGCACAGGAATAGGAATCTCCATCGCCGCAAACAAGGTAAAGGGCATACGCTGCGGACTGTGTACGTCTGTGGAGATGGCAAAGCTTACAAGGCAGCACAACAACGCGAATATGCTGGCTCTCGGCGGCAGGACGACAAAGCTTGCGGATGCGCTCGATATCACAGAGGCTTTTCTGACCACGGATTTTGAGGGCGGAAGGCACGAGCGCAGGGTGAAGATGCTGGACGAGATTAACGGTTAGCCGTTAGCGATTGGCGAAAAGCTTCAATAGTATGTGAATTTGAAAAAATTAAAATATAAAAGAAGAAAGCTGACTCGCCGCGGCCACACGGCGGGGTAAGGAGGTAAAAAAATGGGCAAAGTATATGTTTTTGATCATCCGCTTATTCAGCACAAGACTGCAATGATCAGAAAAAAGGAGACATCGACAAAGGATTTCAGAGAGCTTGTAAAGGAAATAGCGATGTTGATGGCTTACGAATCGACGAGAGATCTTCCGCTGGAGGATGTAGAGATAGAGACTCCTATCTGCAAAACTACAGTAAAGATGCTCCAGGGTGAGGATATCGCGATCGTACCTATCCTCAGAGCGGGACTCGGCATGGTAGACGGTATGCTGGCGCTTGTACCGAATGCGAAGGTAGGACATGTGGGACTTTACAGAGATCCTGAGACTCATGAGCCTGTAGAATATTATTGCAAGCTTCCAAATGACATAGACAAGAGACAGATTTTTATAGTAGATCCAATGCTTGCTACAGGAGGTAGCGCATGTGCGGCTATCGATTTTGTAAAGCAGAGAGGCGGCAAGAATATCATCTTCATGTGCCTCATCGCAGCTCCTGAAGGCATAGAGGCTCTTCAGAAGGCTCATCCGGATGTAGATATCTTTATCGCGGCAAAGGATGAGAAGCTCAACGAGCACGCTTATATCGTACCTGGTCTCGGTGATGCGGGCGACAGAATTTTCGGCACAAAGTAGAGATTTTCGGTAAAAATTCGATATAAAGCAGAGACTTCAACATAACACGAAAAAAGAAAGGAAAGCGGAGATATGAATTTTGATTTTATCCCTGACAGCGTCAGCAAGCATGACAATGTATACGACGTCCTCAAGGAGAGAGGATTCATAGAGCAGTGCACGGATGAGGACAAGGTGCGCGAGCTTTTGCAAAATGAAAAGGTAAAGTTTTACATCGGCTTTGACCCGACAGCGGACTGCCTGCATGTAGGTCACTTTATGCAGGTCATCATCATGATGTATATGCAGAAATTCGGCCATACGCCGGTAGTTCTTATCGGCGGCGGCACGGGCATGATAGGCGATCCGTCCGGCAGAACAGACATGCGTCAGGTTATGACTGTGGAGACGATAGAGCACAATTGCGCGGAATTCAAAAAGCTCTTTGATAAGTTTTTGGATTTTGACGATGAATGGGAATATGTCGGCAATGAAGGCGTATACGTGCCGGGACATGAGACAAAGACACCGGATCCGGGAAAGGCTATCGCTGTCAATAACGCGCGCTGGCTCAGACCGCTCAATTTCATAGATTTTGCGCGTGAGATAGGCTCCACCTTCAATGTAAATAACATGCTCAGAGCAGAGTGCTTCAAGCAGAGAATGGAGCGCGAGGGCGGACTTACGCTGTTTGAGCTGAATTATATGCCTATGCAGAGCTATGACTTTATGGTAATGGCGCGTGACTTCGATGTGAAGATTCAGTTTGGTGGAAATGACCAGTGGTCAAACATCATCGGCGGTGTAGATCTCACAAGAAAGAAGTGCGGCAAGGAAGTATACGGTATGACCTTCTCCCTCCTCACAAATTCAGAGGGCAAGAAGATGGGCAAGACCGCAAAGGGCGCGCTCTGGCTCAATGCCGAGAAGACTTCTCCTTACGAGTTCTTCCAATATTGGAGAAATGTAGGAGATGCTGATGTAAATAAGTGCCTCAGAATGCTGACCTTCCTTCCTATGGAAGAGGTAGAGAGACTGTCCGCGCTTGAGGGTTCTGAGATAAATAAAGCAAAGGAAATTCTTGCTTACGAGGTTACAAAGCTTGTACACGGCGAGGAAGAGGCGAAGAAGGCTCTCGATGGCGCGCGCGCGGCATTTGGCGGCGGCGGAGACATGAGCAATGTACCGACGACAAAGATGGACAAGGCTCGCTTTGAGGGCGAGGGCGTAGGCATCGTAACTCTCATCAAGGAGCTCGGACTTGTGCCTTCAAACGCTGAGGGCTTCCGTACAATAGAGCAGGGCGGACTTACAGTGGCCGGCGAAAAGGTGACTGATAAGAAGCTTGCCATCACGCTCGACATGTTTGAGGATGGAAAGCTGCTCATCCAAAAGGGCAAAAAGAAGTTCCATATGGTAGAAATATAAGAAAAAAGAATAATCAGCCAAATAATAATAAAGAGGCCGGCCGGAATTCCGGCTGGCTCTTTATGCTTTTACATGAGTTTATACAAGGAGGAGATCAAAATGAGAAAGATTGTATCGACAGAGAAAGCACCGGCTGCTATCGGCCCATATTCACAGGCAAATATCGTAGGAGACTTCGTATTCGCGTCCGGTCAGGTGGCTATCGACCCTGCAACAGGCGCAATTCCTGAGGGCATAGAGGCCCAGACTGAGCAGTCCCTCAAAAACGTAAAGGCCATCATGGAGGCCGCCGGCGCATCCATGGACAAGGTCATCAAGACCACATGCTTCATCAAAAACATGGACGACTTCGCTGCGATGAACGCCGTATACGCAAAGTTCTTCACTGAGGGTTCATATCCTTCGCGCTCCGCTGTAGAGGTAGCCAGACTTCCGAAGGACGCGCTCATAGAGATCGAGGCTATAGCTTATATCGGATAAAAACGTATATAAAAAAAGCAGGTATGGCTTGCAAGCCGCCTGCTTTTTAATTTTATTTTTTCTTTGCCGCTCTCTTTTCTTTTCTGGCTTTTTTCTCTTCAGCTATCTTTTGGAGTCTTGCGGCTTTTGCGGCTGCCCGTACCGCTTTGCGCGCGTCGAGTCTTGAGGCTCTTTCGAGCTTTCCGGCCTGCTGCCAGGCCTTCTTTGCTGCTGCCTTTGCTTCCTTTGCCGCCGCATGCGATTTCAGCTTGACTGCCGCGGCATCTGACAAGGCCGAAATAGAGAAGGCTGAGGTAGCTTCCGCAGTTGCTGTAGTTGTCGCGGTTGCGGAAACGTCGCCGTTTTCCGAAAGCCGCGCGCTACCAGGTGCCTGCGCAGTTTCCGCAATATGAGAGGCAGAATGCTTTGCGGCCTCTTCTTTTTCGAGCTCGCGATATGCGACCTTACCTACAAGCGTCTTCGGAAGGGAATCGCGGTATTCGAATTCGTATGGAATAGCGTATTTTGCCATGTTGCGGGCGCAGTGCTCGCGGATGCTCTTTTGAATCTGCTCAGTCGGAGTGTAGCCCGGGCGAAGCACCACGAAGGCCTTCGGCTTTTGTATCTTGTAGTCGTCCTTGACGCCGATGACAGTGCTCATGAGTACTGCCGGGTGCGAGTCGATGATGTTTTCAAGCTGCGAAGGGTAGACATTGTAGCCGCTGGTGACGATCATGCGCTTGAGCCTCTGTTTGAAATATATGAAGCCGTCCGCGTCCATGGAGCCGAGATCGCCGGTGTGCAGCCATATGCGGCCGTCGTCGTGGAGCTGCAATGTCTGCATGGTCTCCTTCGGATTGTCGAGGTAGCCGGCCATCACGGTAGGTCCGGTCAGGCAGATTTCGCCGACCTGGCCATATTCGACCTCATCTATTGTGGAAGGAATGACAATTTTGTAATATGTATCCGGAAATGGAATTCCGATACTGCCCTCGCGGTAGTCGTTTGGCGGGGTGAGACAGCTTGCTGTGACGCATTCTGTTGTTCCGTAGCCCTCACGCACCTGCACGCTTGCGCCGTGTGCGCGTAAGAAGTCGTCAACCTTGTGCTTGAGCTCGGGTGAGAGACTGTCTCCGCCGGAAAATACGCCTTCAAGCTGTGAGAGGTCGAGGCCGTCTATTCCCTCCATTCGAAGGAGAGCTTCGTATAGGGTCGGCACGCCTGCGATGTAGTGCGGCTTGTGCTTTTTGAGGAGCGCAGCGTAGGTCTTTACCGTAAACTGCGGTACGAGCAGGCATTTTGCGCCGGCGACCAGCATCGTGTGTATGCAGACACCGAGGCCAAAGCCGTGAAAAATCGGCATGATGGCGAGCATGGTATGACCTGCGTGCAGGCATTGACCGGCTGCGGCTGTCTGCATGGCAAGTGCGTTGAAATTCAGATTTGTAAGCTCTATACCCTTCATGGTGCCTGTGGTACCTCCGCTGTAGAGTATGGCTGCCACATCGCTGCCCTTCTTGTGCACGAGGTAATCTCCCTTGTATGACTTGCCAAGCTTCATGAAGTTTTTCCACCATATAACGTTGGCATCCGTCGGCACGCTTATTTTTCTGCCCTGTGTGAGCTCATAGCCCATTTTGACAGAGCGCGGCATGCCGTTTTTTACGCTCGCTATGATGAGATGCTGTATGGCTGTTTTGTCACGGATGTTTGCAAATTTCGGATAAAATTGCTCAAGCGTGATGGCGGCCTTGCTCTTGCTGAAATTGAGGAAAAAGGCAATTTCCTCTTCGCCCGAGAGCGGATGCACCATGTTTGCGATAGCGCCTATTCTATTTATCGCGTAGAACATTACAAGTGCCTGCGGGGTATTAGGCATGCAAATGGTCACCTTGTCACCAGCTTGTATTCCTATGGCACGCAGAGCTTTTGCGCAGGTGTGTATATCCTCTATAAATTCCCTGTATTTTCTCCTTGCGCCGAAAAATTGGTGGGCGTAGAGATTTGGCCACGCTTTTGCGTTTTTTTCTATAAGGTCTATCATGGAGCAATCCGGGTAATTGAGATGAGCCGGCGTGTCTCCGTAAAACTTAAGATGCGGGGCAAGTTCGTGTTTTGCTGTCATTTTTTGTATCTTGCGTAATGGACCTGTGAAAAAACTCATTACGCATTTTCCTCTCTGTTTATATTCGTTCTTATCTTGTGATTTGTGAGTCGCAGGGTCTGGGGCACTGGCGGCTTTGCGCTAATATTTAAAATCCAGCGGCTCATCAAGCGGCAGCTCCATTTTTTTCGGGTTCTCTGCGAAATATTCGAAAAGCTTCATGGAACGCGCAAAGTAGAAGCCGTCTCCGAGCCTCTCGTCAATCGTAATGCCCAGAGCCATCATGTCTCTAACATCTGTGTCACCGTTTTCGTCTATTTTTACTTCTTTATGGATTTTTCCGATTGTGATTACTATGCCATTTGTGCCGAAGTTGTTCAGATGGTGGTAAACGGCGTCACAGCCTACGCTGCCGAGGTTTGAAAGGAGTACGGTGGTGTGACCCGGATCCATCTCAGCAAGTGGTTTAGGAAGCACTGCATACCAGTCCATGGTTTTCAAAATCCATTGTACAAACATCATTACGCATCTTGGAAGCTTCGCGAGGATGTTTAGCGTGGAATCGGCCCCGTAATCTTCCCCTTCCTTACGAGCATGATGTACTTCTCCGACGATTTTTGATGTAAAATCAGAAAGTGTATAATTCTCCTCCGGGAAGAGTACCATAAGCGCTTCCTCTGAATGATCGACAAAGCGCTTCCTGGCTACAAAGGACAGGCTGATCTTATCCCTTTGATAGAATCTGCGGCCATTGATATACATATTGAGAATCGGTCTTTCTTTGATGATCTTTGCTGTCATGTAGACTATGGCATGGAAAACCGTAAGCTTCTTTTGCGGGTCGAGCTCGCCGTTTTCGTCCGTGCTCGCATCATTATGCGCCTTTATATATTCCAGGAGCTTTGTCACATCGATCTCCTTGTGCAGGTAACACTCAGAATCCGTGCGCTTTGGCATCATGTGCGGCATATATGCATGCAGGCCGTCGAGACCGCGTACAAGCCTTGCGTCGCGCTTATCTCCCCATTTTTTCTTTCCTGTCGAAGTATAACTCATAAGTAAAAAATCTCCAATCCGCCGCCTTGCGTCACTGCTTTGCCCCATCAAATTATCAGGCAAACAAAAAACGGCGGCATTTGATAACTCTGGAAACATATTTTATCATAAAGTGAGAAAAAATACAAATCGTAGTTGCGGTGAGCTTAGAGGATTCAGCAGATTCGGGCGGATTTCGCGGACTCTAGGCAAGAACATGAGATACAAGAGATAGCTTTGACAAGCAGAAAAAGACGTGGTAGAATTTGATAAGGATTATCGCTAGGCGGTCTTAGAGAAAAGCAAAAGCGCAAATAAGTAACAACCGCCAAACAAAAGAGTTTGACGGTTATTCTTCCAATTTGGACGAAACCGCCTGACCAAAAGCGGTAATCCTTTTCTTGAGCACATTATACAACATCTCTAAAAGAAAGTCAAAGAAAAAGAGAATATAAAGAATATAATAAAAAATCACAGGAAAAGGAATACAGCAGGAAAATGAATCAGGTAAGAAGCACTCTCGAGCGTGCAAAGAAATTACATTATATATTGATTTTAGAGGGTATTGCGGTCGGACTTTTGGCGGGAGCCGTGGTGGTGCTTTTTAGAATAGCTATAGATGAGGTCACGGCATGGATGGAGATGCTGCGTGAGCTCGCTTCACAAAAAATAATACTCACAGCAGCCTTCTTCCTTATTTTATGCGCAGTGGCGATGCTGCTCGCTTTTATAGTGAAAATGGAACCTCAAACTTCCGGTTCAGGTATTCCGCAGGTAAAGGGAGAGATGGAAGGCCAGATAAAAACCACATGGTACAAGGTGCTTACATTGAAATTTATCGGTGGAGTGGTCGCTATAGGCAGCGGACTTTCGGTAGGCAGAGAAGGTCCGAGCATTCAGCTCGGAGCCATGGTAGGAAAGGGCTTTTCGAGGCTCAAAAGGAACTTAAAAACCGAGGAAAAATTGCTCATGACCTGCGGCGCGGGAGCCGGTCTTGCGGCGGCTTTCAACGCACCGCTTGCAGGCGTAGTATTTTCACTGGAAGAATTGCATAAGAATTTTTCGGAGGAGGTGCTGCTCTCGACAATGGCTGCTGCCATCAGCGCCGATTTCGTGTGCCGTTATGTCTTCGGTCTCTCGCCGATTTTCAATATAGATGCGCCGGAAATGCTGCCGCTTAAGTATTACGGGCTTGTTTTTGTTTGCGGTGTGATCCTCGGCGCGATGGGTGTCCTGTACAATAAATCTATAAAGGCCGCGCAAGGCATCTATGGCAGGCTTGCAAATCCGTCCGCGCGGATACTCTTGCCTTGCATGCTGGCGGGCATATTCGGAATGTTTTATCCATATGTCCTCGGAGGAGGCTCAAACCTTGTAGAATTTGTGGCTGAGGGAAGATTTGCGCTCGGTGGACTTGCGCTGCTTTTCTTGCTTAAATACTTTTTTTCAATGGCAAGCTTTGGTTCCGGGACGCCGGGAGGGATATTTCTGCCGCTTCTTGTAATGGGATCCCTTATCGGAGGTATTTTTTACCAATGCGTGGCGGAGCCCTTTGGACTCGGCAGTGAATATCTTGTAAATTTTGTAATTATTGGCATGGTAGGCTACTTCGCGGCGATAGTGCGTGCGCCTATCACTGGTATAATATTGATTTCCGAAATGACGGGAAGTCTCTCACATTTGATGACGCTTTCGCTTGCGGCTCTTGCCGCCTATGTGACGGCTGATCTTTTGAGAGGAATTCCTATATACGACCAGCTCCTCGAGAGACTCCTCGCAAATAAGAAAGCCGGCGCCGTTTCCGCAAAAAACGACGACATTTCCACAAAAAGCGACGACGTTTCCGCAAAAGGAAGCGAGGTCTTTGCGGACGATAGTGCTGCACCTGTAAAAGGCAGGGAAGGAAAAATAAGGAATCGAAAGCTCGGCAAAAGAACCGCGGCAGACAAGGCGGCCCTGAAAAACGAACGCAGAAAGAAAGCGGCAGCGGCAAGCGAGCCGGACAAGGTGCTCGTGGATACGCCTGTATATATCGGCTCCATTGCCGACGGAAAGAAGGTCGCAGATCTTAATTTGCCAAAGGGAATGCTGATAGTGGGCATAAAGCGGCGCGGCATAGAAATCGTGCCTTCCGGAAGTACGAGAATAAAGGGCGGAGACACGATGGTGGTACTTTGCAACGAGGATGAGGTCTACGAGCTCGAGAAAATCCTCGCTGAAAAGTGCAAAAAAATGATATTGTGAGGACATGCCGATGGAAAAAATTACAAAAATATACCATTATGACACTATAGATTCCACAAACGAGCAGGCAAAGCGCCTTGCGAGAGAGGGTGCGCCGCACGGGACGGTAGTGCTTGCGGATACTCAGACAAAGGGCAAGGGAAGGCTTGAGCGGAGTTTTTATTCGCCTGCGGATAAGGGCATTTATATGTCCGTGATAATTCGCGGCGGTTCATCGATAAGCGGCGGAGAGATTGATGTTTTGAACATGCTTGCGCATTCACTTGGAGGGCTTAGCGTTACTTCTGCTGCCGCAGTGGCGGTGTGCCGTGCGATCGAAAAAAAGTGCGGCGTGCATTGCGACATAAAATGGGTAAATGACGTGTACCTTTCAGGGCGGAAAATTTGCGGAATTCTCTCGGAGGCTGAAGCCGGGACGCGAGGCGTGGAATATATTATTGTCGGAATCGGCGTAAATTGCGTCGGTGCGGTCTCGGATTTTCCTTTGGAGCTTCGGGAGAGAGCAGGGACGCTTGCGGAAACGGCGTGTGCAAGTGGCGACGCGGGCTCTTCCGCGGCACTTTTTACTGCTTCGGGGCGTGAAAGCTTAGCCTGCTCCATTGCAGAAGAGCTTTTGTCATGCGTAGCCGGTGAATATTCGCCGGCGGAGATGCTTGCGGAATATAAAGAACGCTGCTTCTTTATAGGCGAAGATATATACATATATAGAAATGCTCGCGGCGGAAAGGGCGTGGGTCTCGACGAGAATGGGGAGCCTGTTTGGGGCGTTCCGGCCAGAGCGATAGACGTGGATCCAAGCGGCGGCCTTGTGGTTCAATATCCTGATGGGAATGTAGGAATCCTTACAGATGGCGAAGTGTCAGTGCGCTGCCGGTAAACCGGATGCAAAACAGACATAAATACAAAAAAACCATTGACAAGTAGGGTTGGAAGTGCTATCATAATTGATGTTCCGTTGGACGCGTAAGTTGTTAAGTGATTTACAGTTCGACTGGCAACAAAAATCTTAAAAAACTTTCAAAAAAGTTGTTGACAACGGCCTGAAAGTTTGATAAGATAATGAAGCTGTCACGAGAGAACATTGAATGACAGCAAG
>CAVHIG010000024.1:0-25123 GCA_963636105.1 Anaerovoracaceae bacterium | reverse complement strand
GCCCTATATTGCGGCCGCCCCGGGAGCTTTTCAAATACTTGCCAACTGGCACATTCGCACACATTGTGTCACACCTGTATAAATGTTCACTAAAACCCCATATATAGTATCTCGCAAAAAAATCAAAACTGTGATATAATGAAACGGATATACTGTAGTCCGGGATTGAAAATCCATCAAAATCCCTTTGGAATACAGCATTTTGTCGTTACTTTAGCCGCAAAAATCAGCCGGGGAAGCGTGCAAAGCAAAGACTATGCGCGGGCATTTGCGGCGGAATGGAGAACTTAGTGTATTTTACAGCTATAATTTTTTTAACCATATTTTTGCCGATTCCCGTAATGCATAGGGAAATCCGAAAGGGAAGCGGCCCGTACAGAGCGGTACTTGAGGGCGTGATAGCCGTGGGTATCGCCACAATGCTGGTATTTATATTTTCAATGGCGGCGGGAGAGCCTGTAGGCCAGATGATGGCAGAGGCCGGCAGCGAAGCAGTCAAAAGCCTCCTGGGCGACAGCTCACTGCTGCACTCGCTTGGACTCAGCCAGCTCACAAGCGCGGAGCAAGAGAGCTTCCTCAGCGCGCTATACTTGCAAAGCTCACAAATCATTCCTTCGATGATTTTGATCCTTGCGAGCATCATAAGCTATTTTGAATACATGTTTATATCGAGCGTAGCCTGCAAAGCCGGGGCGCAGGTGCGGAAACTGCCGAAGTTTCGCGAATTTTCCATGCCTCGCCATGCCATATTCGGCTGGTGCCTGATGCTCGGACTTACTTACCTGATAAATCTCACATCTCTTGTAGCGGATAATATCCTGCTGGCAAACATGGAGATGCTGTTTGTATTTGCTTTTTCGGTGCAGGGGCTTTCGACCATCTTTACGTTTTTCTACGCAAAGAGATTGCCGACTGTCATCGCGGTGATCGCAGCTATATTTATCCTGGGCACGAGCATAGGACAAATTGTGGCACTGTTTTTAGGCCTTTTGGATTTGACCTTTGATTGCAAGGGTAGACTTTTACTGAATACGAATAAGAGGTAATAAATATGACGCATGACTTACACAGCTTATTGACACCGGAGTCTGTGCCGCTGCCTATATGCGTTGTAAATGCGCAGGGCAAAATTATAGACGCAAATTCCCATATGGGCGAGGTGTTTTTATATAGCGAGATCAAGGACACGGATATTTTTGTACTCACCAGCATAAAGCTTCCTGAGTTTTATGACGCGGAAAAGACCCTATTCATCAACCGAAGCGGAAAAACTTTTAAGCTTCTTCGTGAAAAGCTGAATGATAAGGGCGACCTTGTGATATTCTTTCAGGATGTTACAAATTTTGAAAATCTGAAGGACAGATATAATGATGAGAAGGCCTGCATAGGGATTATAAATCTGGATAACTATGACGAATTGATAAGCAATACGGCCGAGGAAAACCTTTCCTACTTCGTCTCTACCATAGACAAGACAATAAGGCTATGGGCGACACGCATGAATGCCTCGATCACAAAATTCAAGGAAAATCAATACTTCCTCGTCATAGAAAACCAATATTGCGACAAGCTTGTAGAGACAAAATTCCCTATACTCGACGACGTAAGAGCCATAGTGACGGAAGCGGACTTTCCTGTAACGCTCAGCATAGGCATAGGTATAGGAGGAAAAAATCTCGCCCAGACCGATGAATTCGCCGGTGACGCGCTCGACCTTGCACTCGGACGCGGAGGAGATCAGGCCGTTATAAAGCGCGGAGGCCGCATAGAATATTTCGGTGGCAAGGCGCAGACCGTAGAAAAGAGCAACAAGGGCAAGTCGCGTATCATAGGGCACGCTCTCAAACAGCTTATCGATCAGTCGGATAAGGTCTTGATAATGGGTCACAGAAATCCTGATATGGACTGCTTCGGCTCGGCACTCGGAATATTCAGATTCGCCACAAATATAGGCGGAGAGGCGCATATAGTCATAAACAGCTACAATGAGACCCTTGCCGAAATCTTTTTGCAGGCAAAGGAGTCAGAAGTTTACAGCTTTATAAATAGAGAGAAGGCTCTTGAAATGGTCACACCGGAGACGCTTGTGGTCATTTTGGATACACATAGGGCAAATATGTGTGAGTGCCCGGAGCTTCTTGAAAGAACTGAGAGAGTCGCGATTATCGACCATCACAGAAGGGCAGAGGATTATATAGAAAATGCCACACTTGCCTATATGGAGCCTTACGCTTCCTCTACAGCGGAGCTTGTGACTGAAATCCTGCAATATGTGGGCGAAAAGAAGTCCATGCAAAAGCTTGAAGTCGAGGCCTTGCTTGCGGGTATTGCCGTAGATACAAATAAATTTGCCATAAAGACGGGAGTGCGCACCTTCGAGGCGGCCTCGTGGCTTCGCAGAAACGGCGCGGATACCACCACAGTCAAGCGCTTCTTCCAAGACGACGCCGTTTCCTTTAAAATAAAGGCAAAGTGCATTGCAAATGCTGAATTTGTAGAGGGAGGGGCGGTTCTTTCGATATGCGAGGAGCAGCATCCAAACATACAGATAATAAATTCTCAGGCCGCGGATGAGCTGCTGGACATAAAGGGTGTCAAGGCAAGCTTTGTGGCAGGCAGAGATGACCTTGGAAGGACAAATATAAGCGCGCGGTCACTTGGGGAGGTAAATGTCCAGGTGATAATGGAGGAATTCGGAGGCGGCGGTCATCTGACCACAGCAGGAGCTCAGGTAGACATTTCACCTGAGGAAGTCATGGAAAAGCTACGCCTCATAATGCATCAGCGCGTGGAAAAACAGAATAAAATAACAATGAAAGTAGGTGTATAGAATGGTAGTTATATTATTGAAGGACGTAAAAGGTACCGGAAAAGCCGGTGACATAGTAAAGGTAAGCGATGGTTATGCGAGGAATATGCTTCTTCCAAGAGGCCTTGCGCAGCTTGCGACAGACGGAAACATGAGAAATCTTGAGAAGGCGAAGGCTGATGCTGCCGAGAAGAAGGCGCAGGAGAAGGCAAAGGCTGAGGAGCTCAAGGCAAAGCTTGAAAATCTCACAGTGACTATCACAACAAAGGCGGGCGAGGGCGGCAGACTCTTCGGCTCCATCACATCAAAGGATATCGCGGACGCTCTCAAGGCACAGCACAAGGTAGATGTAGACAAGAAAAAATTTGCGCTTGACAGCCCGATAAAGCAGATGGGCGAGTTTTCAGTGGAAGTAAAGCTCTATCCTGAGATTTCGGCAAAGCTTTCCGTGAAGGTGACGGCGTAAACTGCGGAGGACCTCTATGGCGGATATAATTGAGAGGATCCCGCCTCACAACGACGAAGCGGAGAAGGCGGCGCTGGGCGCGGCGCTCATAAGTAAGGATGCTTTGTTTGAGGTGACGCAGGGGCTCAGGCCGCGCGATTTTTACAGCGAGGCTCACAAGGAGATATTCGAGGTCATATTGGATCTGCACAGGAAGAATGAGCCTGTGGACAATTTGACAGTATCGGACGAACTGAAAAAGAGAAACTCCCTCGAAATGGTAGGCGGCAGAGCCTATATCGCGCTGCTGTCCGCGGGAGTGCCTTCTGCCGCAAACGCGGCACAATATACAAAGATCATTTCTGAGAAGGCCATGCTGCGCAGCCTTATATCGGCGGCAGATGAGATTACAGACAGAAGCTACAAGGAAAAGGAAGAGGTAGGCGACATCCTGGATTTTTCCGAGCAGGCGATTTTCAAAATAGCTCAGCAAAAGCAGTCCAGGGATTTCTCGCCGATAAGCGAGGTTCTTATGGATGACCTTGACATGATTGACAAGGCTTCCCAGATGGGCGACGGAATCACAGGCATACCTTCCGGTTTTATGGATTTGGATGCGATCACAAGCGGCTTTCAGCGGTCTGACCTTGTAATCATAGCAGCCAGACCTGCCATGGGAAAGACGGCGTTTGCGCTGAATATAGCCATGCAATCCGCGCTCAAGGCTGATGCCTCGGTGCTTATCTTCAACCTTGAAATGTCAAAGGAGCAGCTTGGACAGAGACTTCTTTCGATGGAGTCGCGTGTAGAGATGGAAAAGCTCAAAAAGGGTCAGCTCGAGAGGGTGGACTGGGAGCATATCTCTATGGCGGTCGACAGGCTTTCAAATGCAAAGATTTTTATAGATGACACTCCGGGCATAAGTGTCATGGAGATGAAGAATAAGTGCAGGAGGCTCAAGCAGGAGCATGGGCTGGATCTGGTGGTTATAGACTATTTGCAGCTTATGGCGATGGAGGGCAAGAGCGAGAGCAGGCAGCAGGAAGTGAGCGCGCTTTCACGATATCTTAAGCTGCTCGCAAGAGAACTCGATTGTCCGGTTCTGGTGCTTTCTCAGCTTTCCAGAGCGCCGGAGCAGAGAAACGACCACAGACCTATGCTTTCCGACCTCAGAGAATCCGGCTCTATAGAGCAGGATGCGGACATCGTAATATTTTTGTACAGAGATGAGTATTATAATAAGGAAGAATCCGAAAAGCCGGGAGTCTGTGAGGTCATCATAGCAAAGCACAGAAGCGGCTCTACTGGTACGGTGGATCTGACCTGGATAGACAGATGTACGAGATTTTGCGATCTCAGCAAGGTGGGCAGATAGCCAGGCTGATTAAAAACAAAAGAGCAGGGCAAAAAATATAAAAAGAGAAAGGCACATAATATATAATGAGCTTCAAAATAGAACCGGTGACGGAACCCTATTTGCAAAATACAGAAGTCGAAAATATTTTCATAAATGAATACATGACAGGAGCCTCAGGAGATTATGTGAAGGTGTATCTTTTAGCTTTGATGTGCGCACAGATGGGCATAGATACGGACAATGCCCAGATTGCAAGGCAATGCGGCCTTACAGAGGATGAGGTAAATGCGGCATGGAGCTACTGGGAGGCTCAGGGCGCCGTCTTCAAGGAATATATAAGCGAAGATGACAAGCTGAGCTATCATATAGAATTTCTGAGACTGAAATCTGAATTTTACGGAGTAAAGAAATCCGACTCGGAATCAGGTAAAAAAATACAAAAATTGGATACGCTGCTCTCTGACCGTGAGATCAAGGGCATGTACAGCAGCATAGAAAGATTGATCTCAAGGCCGCTCGGCGGCAAGGAGCCCACAGAGATACTTTCGTGGATTACCGATTATGGCATAAATCCCGAAGTTATCATCTACGGATATTCCTATTGCGTGCGCGTGCGAAAGAAGGACAGCGCGGGCTACGTGGGCGCGGTCATAAGAGAATGGACTGAAAAAGGCTTAAAGGACGCCGCGGCTGTGGAGGAATATCTGCAGGAGATGGACGGCAGATATTTCCAGTACAAAAGAGTGCTGAAAGCGCTTGGACTGAGCCGCAATGCCACTGAGCACGAAAAGCAGATAATGGACAAGTGGTTTGACGAATGGCATTATACCATAGACAAGATCCTTGAGGCCTGCAACAAGACCAGCGGAATTCCGAATCCAAACATAAATTACGTAAATAAAATACTTGAAAACTGGCTTGCGGACAAGGTAAAGGCGGGCGAGAGAGTTTCGGGCAAAGCCGCAAAGTCTTCTCGCGGAAACGGCGCAGGCAGCGGATCTTCGCCAAGGGGCGGCGCAATCGCAGTTGCCGCAAAATACTACAGCTTCTTGAAAAACAAAGCAGAGCGGGAGGCGGCTGCGCGCAGGGAAGAGGTCTATACAGCCATACCGAGAGTAAAGACTATAGAAGATGAGCTTTTGCGCTGCAGCATGAATATTTCAAGAACCATGCTTTCAGGCTCCGCAAACAAGACTTATCAGGTAAACAGATTGAAAAATGATGTCGAAGCTTTGACGCGGGAAAAGGAGAGCCTTCTCACCCAGGCGGGCTACGGCAGGGATTATTTGGAAATAAAATACAGGTGTCCGATCTGCGGTGATACCGGGATGACGGACGACGGGCAGCGATGCAGCTGCTTCAATAAAATAATGAGCGAGGCC
Source organism: Anaerovoracaceae bacterium (assembly GCA_963636105.1). Lineage (GTDB taxonomy): Bacteria > Bacillota > Clostridia > Peptostreptococcales > Anaerovoracaceae > CAVHIG01. The sequence continues at coordinate 19,130 of CAVHIG010000024.1, read as the reverse complement.
GAAAAATGGCAAAACCAACAGAAGAGTTGATAAATAAGGAAAAAACTGAACAAGCGGAGCTTGAAAAGCGGATAGCGGAGAAGCTTGCGAGCCTGTCTATAGAGGATTTGGACGAGCTTTTGAAATATGAGGACGACCTTGTGGCAGAGCGTATAGCGCACGAAAAGAAGAGGCGCGAGCGCGAAGAGAGAGAAAAGAGGCGTCAGGAGGAAAAGGCCCAAAAGCAGCAGAAGCAAAAGAAAAAGACGGCTGCGGAGCCTGCTCAAAGCGATGAGGAAGCGCCGTTTATAGAGGATAAGAGCAATCTGGGAGTGCTGCTTCCACCGAGGAAGAGAAAGAAGCTATCTCCGAGACAGCAAATAAGAGAGTCGAATCTTCCAAAGAAGCTGAAGCTGTTTTTGTTCTCCCTTTTGGATAAATTTGTAAAATTCTGCAAGGAAAACCCGGAGCGGGCCGCAAATATGAGACGGCGCTTCAGGATAAGAAAATTTAAGCTGATAAGCATGAAGAGACGCTTTTCACGTCGCGAGCGTGAGATGGGCGTAAAGATGGTCGAGCTTGTAAACAATATGGACACGCGAAACAACGAAATCGCGGAAAAGGGCGCGGCTGCGGTGGAGACCGGTACAAAGAGGTTCAATCTCGCGAGGGAATGGGCGGATTTGAACAAGGTCATGCTTTTGAAATACTTGTCAGTGATAGTAATCCTTGCCATTATAGGTGTAGCGATATTCTCGAACGTCACGGCATTTGAGTACAGCTACAATGGCAAGACGCTGGGCATTGTAAATAGCCAGGAAGACGTCTGGAAGCTTGCGGATCTTGTGAGCCAGCAGCTTACAAAGCGTTACGGCGCCGAGGTCAAGATAGACCCGGACAAGGACATAAGCTTCAAGCGTGTGCTTGCGCTGCACGAGGAGAAGGACAGCGTGGAGGACGTGCTCAATAAGCTTACCTATATGCAGGATTTGAATGTAAGCGCCTATGCTATATATGTGGACGGAGCAAAGATAGCCACCGTGGATACGGAGGATACCGCAAATGCCATACTCGACGAGGTGAAGAACAATTATGTGTCGCAAAATCCGGCAAACTACCTGAGCGTGGGCTTTGCGGAAAATGTTGAGGTGCGCCAGATCAGCACAAAGCTCAGCAGGATCGCGGACACAGAAGAGGTGAGAGAAAAGATACTTACCGGCGGACAGACAAGGAAGGTACACGCGGTAGCCTCGGGCGAAACCTTCTCCGAGATAGCCTCGCTTTACGGAATATCGCAAAGTGAGCTTTCGGCGATGAATCCGGACGTGGTGCCCGCGAAGCTTTCCATCGGTCAGGAGATAGTACTCAAGGAAACAGCGCCGCTTCTCACTGTGCAGACGCTCGAGCTTTCGAATTATATAGAGTATATTCCTTTCGAAACCGTATATGAAAATGACGATACGATGTACAAGGGCGATTCAAAGACCATAGTCGCAGGTGTAAACGGCGAGAGAGCCGTATCCGCAAAGATTGTAAAGAACAACGGCGTGACCATGGCAAATCTTGAGCTGTCTTCTGTTGTAAATTCACAGCCGACTACCCAGGTAGTACATGTGGGCACAAAGGAAAGACCGGCGACTGCGGCCTCGGGCAAGTTCAAATACCCGGTATCGGGCTACACGCTCACATCCAGGTTTGGATATCGCTGGGGCAGAATGCACTACGGAATCGACCTCGCCTGCTCGACAGGTACGCCGATACGAGCGGCGGACGGAGGCACGGTAATATTCTCAGGATATTCCGGCTCTTACGGTAATGTTGTAAAAATAAATCACGGCAACGGATATGTGACTATATACGCGCATTGCAGCAAGCTTATCGTTTCGAGCGGTACAAAGGTATATCAGGGTCAGCATATAGCAAACGTAGGAAATACGGGACGAAGCACCGGACCGCATTGCCACTTTGAGATACAGAAAAATGGCGTGGCTGTAAATCCGCTGAATTATTTATAAAAGCTTGCCCTCTCCTTTTAGGTGAGAGGGCAGTGGTTTTGAAGATTTGAAGGGAGAAGCTTATGGAAAGGCTGAAGCAAAAAATTTTACAGGAGGGCACAGCCATCGGCTCTGCCATTGTAAAGGTGGACGGTTTTATAAATCATCGCATCGACGTGAAATTTATGGATGAGATGGGCTGCGAATTTCGAAAAAGATTCGAGGACGCAAAGGTAGACAAGATACTTACCATAGAGGCTAGCGGTATAGCCATAGCTATGGCAGCTTCCAGATATTTTGATTATGCGCCTGTAATCTTCGCAAAAAAGGCGGCTCCAAACACCATGGTAGAGGATTGCCTGAGCGCCGAAGCAAAATCCTTCACAAAAGGCACTATCTCCCATGTGCGAGTAACGGCGAAGTTTCTGCAGCCGGGCGACAATATCCTGATTCTCGACGACTTCCTCGCTCACGGTGAGGCGGCGAGCGCTCTTTGCGATATAGTAAAGCAGGCGGGCGCAAACGTCGTAGGCATAGGCGATGCCATTGAAAAGAAATTTCAGGGCGGTGCGGCGCGTCTTCGCGAAAAGGGATATCGTGTAGAATCCCTGGCGGTTATAGAAAATATTCAGGACGGCGTGATTACCTTCGAGGAATAGAGCACGGACAAATATACATAAATATTGTTTCAAAGTTCGGACTAATCCGGACTTTGATTTTTTCGTGATAAAAATTTGTACCAAAATTCACAAAAGTACTTGATAGAGAAGCTTTTGGCATTTATAATAATAAAGTCGTTAAACGATGCGGGTATTTGTATGACTCGCATAAAAAATATCACAAATGAAGGAAAACCAAAGGAGTAAAGAAATGAAAAAATTATTGGCAATGTTGCTTGCAATGGTAATGATTTTCAGCTTGGTAGCCTGCGGCGGCGAGACCTCAACAGAGGGTGAAGCTACTGATTCAGAAGCTACAAATGTAAAAATCGGTGTTATCCTTGTAGGTGACGAAAACGAAGGTTATACTTACGCTCATATCGAAGGACTTCAGAAGGCTTGCGAGGAGCTCGGAATCGATTCTTCCGATTCAAACCAGGTTGTATGGAAGTACAAGGTAGAGGAAAACGAATCCTGCTTTGATGCTGCCGCTGACCTTGTAGACTCCGGCTGCAACGTAATCTTCTCAAACAGCTATGGTCATCAGGATTTCATGAAGCAGGCTGCTACTGAGTTTACAGACGTACAGTTTGTAGCTCTTACAGGCGACAATGCTATCTCAAGCGGACTCGACAACCTGAACAACGCATTCCCGCAGACTTATGAAGCAAGATACGTATCCGGCGTAGTTGCAGGACTCAAGCTCCAGGAGCTCATCGACAATGGTGAAGTACCTGCTTCCGGTATCGACGCTGACGGAAATTACAAGCTCGGTTATGTAGGAGCTTATCCTTACGCAGAAGTAGTATCCGGTTATACTGCATTCTTCCTTGGCGTACAGTCCATCGTTCCAAACGTTGCCATGACTGTAACATATACAAATTCCTGGTTCACAATCACAGGTGAGGCTGAGGCTTGCAAGGCTCTCCAGTCCATGGGTTGCGTAATCATTTCACAGCACGCTGACTCCACAGGTGCACCTCAGGCTGCACAGGAGCTCCTCGACAAGGGCGAGGTTGTATACGAAGTAGGTTACAACGTAGATATGCACGCTGTATCCCCACAGGCTTGCCTGACTTCCGCTACAAACAACTGGTCCGTATACTATAAGGAAGCTCTCGAATCCTTCATCGCTGGAAACGGAATTCCAAAGGAGTGGTCAAAGGGTTACTCTGATGGCGCTGTAGGCATCACTGAGCTTGGCGAGACTGTTGCAGAGGGCACTGCTGAGAAGGTAGCTGAGGTTGAGGAAGCTATCAAGAATGGTGAGCTCCATGTATTCGATACTTCCAAGTTCACTGTAAATGGCGAGCACCTTGATTCTTACGATCAGACTTACGGATTCGAAGGAAATGAAATGATTTCCGACGGTTACTTCCATGAGTCAGAGCTTCGTGCTGCTCCTTGCTTCGATATCAGAATCGACGGCATCACTGAGCTTCAGTAAGAGCTGGACAAATCACGAATAGAGAAAAGACGGAGTCGCTAAAAGGCGGCTCCGTTTTGTGGTTTTCATTCATATTATAAAAAATATAAATTAAGGGATATTTTAGGAAAAATTTACAAAAAATACTCATATGATATAAGGAGGCTGCCTTGACTGAACAGAATTTGGCCATACGGCTCAAGGACATCACCAAGACCTTTGGTGAAATAATCGCCAATAAGGACGTAAATCTCGATGTACGTAAGGGCGAGATCTTATCTCTTCTGGGAGAAAACGGAAGCGGAAAAACCACGCTTATGAATATGCTGTCAGGAATATATTTCCCTGACAGCGGAGAAATCTATATCGACGGAAAGGAAGTTGTGATACGCTCACCACAGGATGCCTTTAAATACGGTATAGGCATGATACATCAGCATTTCAAGCTTGTGGAGCTCTTTACAGCCGCCGAAAATATTATACTCGGCATACCGGGAAAGAGAAAGATAGACATGAAGGCTGTCATTGCCGACATACAAAAGCTTGCGGACAAATACGGCTTCGATATAGATCCAAACAAAAAAGTATATGAAATGTCCGTTTCGGAAAAGCAGACGGTAGAGATAGTAAAGATGCTCTATCGCGGCGCAAATATCCTTATTCTGGACGAGCCGACGGCAGTACTTACACCGCAGGAGACAGAAAAGCTCTTCGACGTACTCAGAAACATGAGAAAGGATGGCAAGGCCATCATCATAATCACGCATAAGCTGCATGAGGTTATGGCGCTTTCCGACAGAGTCGCGGTACTCAGAAAGGGTGCGTATATCGGCACCGTAGATACAAAGGATACAAATGAAAATGCCCTGACAGAGATGATGGTAGGACAGAAGGTAAGCCTGAATATAGACAGGACGGAGCCGGTAAATACCAAGGAGCTGCTCTTTGTCGAAAATCTGACCTGCATGAATTCAGACGGCGTAAAGACACTGGATGATGTCTCCTTTACAGCCTACGGCGGAGAAATCCTCGGCATCGCGGGCATTGCGGGCAGCGGTCAAAAGGAGCTTTTGGAATCCATCGCGGGACTTCAAAATCCGCTCCCGGGCAGCAGCATAAAATATATAGCAAAGGACGATTCAGAGGCAGAAGAGCTTGTGGGCAAGACTCCACAGCAGATTCAGCAGCTCGGTATCGCACTCGCCTTTGTCCCTGAGGACAGACTCGGCATGGGCCTTGTAGGCTCGCTGGGCATGACGGACAACATGCTCCTGCGCAGTTACCGCAACGGAAAATCCTTCTTCCTCGAAAGAAAGGCTCCGAAGGAGCTTGCGGAAAATATCAAGAATAGGCTCGGCGTAGTGACTCCGAATACGTCATTCCCTGTAAGGAAGCTTTCCGGCGGAAACGTCCAGAAGGTGCTTGTAGGGCGTGAGATTTCGCTGCAGCCGAGGGTGCTGATGACAGCATATGCCGTAAGAGGTCTGGATATAAATACCTCTTATACCATTTACAACCTGCTCAGCGATGAAAAAAAGCGCGGCGTAGCTGTGGTCTATGTCGGAGAGGATCTGGATGTGCTGCTTGAGCTGTGCGACAGAATAATGGTAATTTGCGGCGGCAGGATCAGCGGAATTGTGGACGCGAGGACCACTACGAAGGAAGAAGTGGGACTTTTGATGACGAAGAATGGAAAGGAGGAGTAATATGAGCGGCAAGAATACAGAAGCGGTCAAGGAGCCCTTTGTGCGTATTACGAGGCGCAAGCACATGCCGAGGGGAAAGGCATGGGCTATAAGGGGCATAAGCCTGTTACTCTCTCTTGTGGTCTGCGGACTGCTTATATATGCTATTGTAAAGATGAATCCGGTGCAGGTATATATCACCATGTGGGATGGCGCGTTTGGATCTACAAGGCGTCTTTGGAGCACACTGCGTGATATGGTGATGCTGCTTTGCGTGGGCGTGGCTCTGGCGCCGGCATTTAAAATGAAGTTCTGGAATATCGGAGCTGAGGGTCAGATACTTGTGGGCGGCGTAGCGAGTGCTGCTGTCATGATGTATCTTTCGGATCTGCCGTCAGGGCTTCTGTGTGTGGTAATGTTTGTGGCCAGCGCGATCGCGGGTGCTGTATGGGGCTTTATCCCGGCGGCATTCAAGGCGAAATTCGATACAAATGAGACGCTCTTTACACTCATGATGAACTATGTAGCGATACAGATCACATCGTTTTGCGTGTCGAAGTGGGAGAATCCTTACGGTTCAAACACCGTCGGCCTCATAAATTCCGATACAAAGGCTGGCTGGCTGCCGTCACTTTTCGGGCAGCAGTACATGCTCAATGTCATCATAGTGCTTGCTATCGCCATCGCTATGTTTGTATATATGAATTATACAAAGCAGGGATATGAGATCACGGTAGTGGGAGATTCGGAAAATACCGCAAGATATGCCGGTATAGATGTAAAGAAGGTCATCATAAGGACGATGCTGATCTCAGGCGCGATTGCGGGCATTTCGGGCTTTATCGCAGTCAGCGGCGCAAGCCATACGATCTCTACGGCAACTGCGGGAGGCAGGGGCTTTACGGCGATCATTGTAGCATGGCTGGCGAAGTTCAATACTATCGGAATGATTGCTATTTCAATGCTTTTGGTATTCCTCGATAAGGGAGCCATAGAGATAGCTACCATGTACAATTTGAATGACTATGCTTCAAAGATGGTTACGGGTATTATACTCTTCTTCATCCTGGGCAGTGAATTCTTCATAAATTATAAGATGATATTTCGTACAAAACAGGGAAAGGAGGAGTAAGATATGGCATCGGTAATTGCACTTATACAAGCGGCTGTTATCTTCGGAACGGTCATCATGTTTGGCGCTATGGGTGAGATAATCGCTGAAAAATCGGGCAGTCTAAACCTCGGAGTACCGGGCATCATGTATATAGGCGGTATAGCCGGACTTGTGGGCGTATTTTTCTATGAGGGCAGCACGGATTCTCCAAACAAGCTTCTCTGCCTCCTCATTGCTGTGGTATGCACCTTTGTGGCAGCCTGCCTTGCCGGACTGCTCTTTGGTTTTCTGACAATCACGCTCAGGGCAAATCAAAACGTAACCGGACTTACGCTGACAATCTTTGGCTCCGGCGTGGCAAATTTCTTCGGAGGTTCTTTGAACAAGCTCGCGGGCGGTGTAGGCCAGATCTCCGTGGCTACCACAAGCGCGGCCTTTACGACAAAAATTCCGGTTCTCAGCGGACTGGGCGTGATAGGAAAAATATTCTTCTCCTATGGATTTATGGTATATCTCGCTATAATCATGGCGGTCATAGCGCAGTGGTACATATCAAAAACAAGACGCGGCCTATCCTTGCGCGCGGTAGGTGAAAATCCGGCCGCGGCTGACGCTGCCGGTATAAATGTTACAAAATACAAGTATCTGGCGACTACCATAGGAGCAGGCATCTGCGGACTGGGCGGCATGTTCTATGTAATGGATTATACAAAGGGTACCTGGGCAAATGACGGTACTATAGAGACACTCGGCTGGCTTGCTGTCGCACTCGTAATATTTGCTACATGGAAGCCTGTAAATGTAATTTGGGGCTCATACCTCTTTGGCGTGCTCTACTGGCTCTACTACTACATCGAGGGGCTTTCAAGAAGCACTGCGGAGCTTTTCAAGATGCTGCCTTACATTGTAACAATACTTGTGCTTATATTTATAAGCCTTAGAAGAAAAAAGGAGAATCAGCCGCCGGCAAGCCTGGGACTGAATTATTTCAGAGAAGACAGGTAAAAATGAAAAAATTGGAAAGATGGAGAATAAATCTATATGTACTTTGGGTGACGCAAATATGCTCAATGATAGGATTTAATATAGCTCTGCCTTTTACAGCATATTACTTTCAGGAAATGGGTGTGACAAGCGCGACGCAGCTGAATTACTATGTGGGGCTGTCCTCGACGCTTCCATCCATTACAATGGCTATATTTGCGCCGATTTGGGGTATAGTGGCAGACCTGCACGGGAGAAAGCTCATGATACTGCGCGCTATGCTTGCGGCAGCTATTCTGATCGGCCTTTTGGGTTTGTCCGATTCCGTATATGTTTTCTTGGGACTTAGGCTTTTGCAGGGCATATTTACAGGTACGATAGGAGCCTCTATGGCCTTCGTATCCGCGAATACTCCGGGAAATCGCATGTCCTTTGCACTGGGATTTATGACTTCCTCAAACTTTTTGGGATACGCACTCGGGCCGGTACTCGGAGGCATACTTGCGGAGACTGTGGGATATCAGGGCTGCTTTTTCATAGGCGCGGCTGTGATGTTTTTCGGATTTTTGCTGGTGCTTGTCCTGGTCAAGGAAAATCCGAATACCTATGGCAAGGCCTTGAAGGCGAAAATGTCGGTGCCTGGCGCAAAGAAGCCAAAGCTTATAAACAAGTATATAGTGCTCGTGCTTGCGATACTCTTGACGGCAAAGATAGCCAGGACGCTCTTCTCGCCGTTTGTGGCGCTCTACGTACAGGAACGCCTGGGCACTATCACCGGTGCGGCGAAATATACGGGAATCATAAACGGCGCGACGGGAGTAGCTACCGCAGTTGCCGCACTCACTCTTACAAGACTTGGCGACAAATACGATAAATTCAAATTGGTAATGATTTTTTCGGTGATTTCACTGGGAATAAGTATATTTTTTATTCCGAAGTGGCCGCTCCTGGTATTTGCTGCTATTTATGGAGTGTATTTCCTCGCAGCAGGTTCTGTGGAGCCGCTTCTTACCTCGGCTGCGTCGGAGGCTACGGATCCGGCTCTGCGCGGGGAGCTTTTCGGCATGATGACTACCGTAAATTCCGTGGCGCTTATAATATCGCCTATGGTGGCGGCAGCCGTATCGAATACATTTTCAGTAAGCGCTATATTGGTATTTATGCCTATACTCACGGTGGTGCAGATTGTGGTGCTCATCATTTGCAGGAAGGCGAAGGAAAGGCTTTAGAAGAATAAGATATTAAAGGCCTTGAAAAGGAAGGGAAAGCTATGGTATATATACACTTGGCGGAGGGCTTTGAGGAGATCGAGGCTATCACTGTGACGGATGTGCTGCGCAGGGCGGGCATAGATGTGAGGACAGTGGCGATACACGCCGGAAATGAATCGCTGGCTGACAGCGCGCATCCGAAGCTCATAAAGGGTGCACATGATATAAAGGTGAAGGCGGATCTGCTTTTTGAGGATGCGGATTACAAAAAATGTGATATGATAGTATTGCCGGGAGGTATGCCAGGTGCCGAAAATCTTGCTGCGCATGAAGGACTTGTTTCTAAAATCAGGGAATTCGCAAGGGACGGAAAACCGCTCGCCGCTATATGCGCTGCGCCTATGATATTTGGCAATCTGGGTATATTGGAAGGCAGAAGAGCCACTATTTATCCGGGTATGGAAAGACACCTTCGCGGTGCGGAGGCTGTGCAGGATAGAGTTGTAGTGGACAGAAATTTTATAACTTCAAGAGGACCGGCGACGGCGATGGATTTTGCGCTGGCGATAGTCGAGTTTTTGAAGTGCGGCAGGGCTGCTGACAGGCTTGCGAGCGATATGCTCTGCGCAAGATAGTGCGCGAGGCAGAAGGAGATGGCGAGGATATGAGCGAGATACGCTTCAATACAGATATGCATTTGCATACCTTTTTTTCGGACGGTCTTTTTTCACCTACGGATATTGTAAAGCGGGCGAAGGAGCAAAATCTGGATACAATAGCTATTACTGATCACGATGGAATAGACGGGGTCAGGGAGGCTCAGATAGCCGCTGAGGCGCTGGGCGGGATACAGGTTATGACCGGTATAGAATTCAGTACAATAGAGTCTGAGGGCGTGATAAATAAGACGAGTGGCGCGAGCTTTAGGAATCTTGAGATTCACATGCTTGGATATAATTTTGACATGGAAAATGCCGCTTTGCGCGCGGAGCTTGATAAGATGAAGAAAAATCGACGTGACCGCAATGACAGACTTTTATCGGCATTAAACGATATGGGCTATGCCATCACTCAGGAGGATCTCTACGCGGAAAACGGACACGATTACATTGGAAAACCTGTATTTGCCAGGGTGCTTGTGAAAAAGGGATATACTACAAGCTTTAAAGAGGCGATCGAGGGCGAAAAATTTTTGGGCTCACCTGAGGCAAAGGCTGTAAGAAAAGAGAAAATCGAGGTCAAAAGAGCCATAGAGCTTATAAATGGCGCAGGAGGCATGGCAGTCTGTGCGCATCCTGTAAAGACAAAGAATTTGGGACAGCGTGGAACTGCTGAATTTTTCGAAAATCTCGAGGCACTCATCGCAAAGCTCAAAGCCTACGGCATGAAGGGTCTGGAGTGTTTCCACACCGACCACAAAGCTGAAGAAGAGGAATGGCTTGTGAGCATGGCAGAGAAATATAAATTGCATATCACTCGCGGAAGCGATTTCCACGGTGACAAATAATAGATTTAAAGCCTTAATTTTTGGTGCGAAAGAGGCATTTTATACAATTTCACACTCGGCATACGGATACGGAGGATGTACAAATGGCAAAGGTAGTAATTGGTATTTCTTGGAATGCGGATATTATCGATAAGGATATAAAAAAATACGGTGATGCGGTGGCCAAGGTCGGCGGCGCAGTAGCTTTTCTTCCGAAAATCACTTCAGAGGAAGAGGCGGAGAAGGCTCTTGCCGGCGTGGACGGCATCTCGGTGACAGGCGGCGGAGATACCGATCCTAAGTACTTCGGGCAGGAAGCTATAGCGGCAGCCGAGATCGTGAGCGCGGATAGGGATCTTTCGGATTATCTCCTCATGAAGGTGGCTCTTGAAAAGGATATGCCTATGCTTTGCATATGCCGTGGCATGCAATTTTTGAACATTCTGAACGGCGGTACGGTATATCAGGATATCCCTACTCAAAGGCCGAGTGATACTCCGCATCGTGATCCGGAAAAGAAAGCTTTTGCGCATCATGAAATTACCGTCGAGCCTGACAATATCATCGCGGACCTTTTAGGAGGCCCTGGTACTTATGAGGTGAACTCCTGGCATCATCAGGCTCTGGACAAATTGGGCGAGGATATAAAGCCTGTCGCATATGCACCGGACGGGGTAGTGGAGGCGATTGTTCAGGAGGGCAAGTCCTATGCGATAGGCTTGCAATTCCATCCTGAGGCTATGGTCAGAGACGGCGAAGGCGATATGCTCGGACTCTATAGAGAGCTTGTGAAGAAGGCGGAAGAATATAAAACGGCCGGTGGAGCGAGATAAAAAGTGCTCGCCTTTGACCGCGGGAGTGTAGCAGTGAGGCGTATATAGAAAGCAGGAAAGGATTACTGTCGTATGGACGCAAAAAAGAAGATACTGATAATAGAAGACGAAAAAGCCATATCGGATATAATAAAATTCAATCTTGAAAAGGAGAGCTTTGAGGTAGATACTGCCTATGACGGGCAGGAGGGTCTTACAAAGGCTCTGAAGGGAAGCCCTGATCTCATATTACTTGATGTGATGCTGCCGCAGCTTGATGGCTTTCAGGTATGCAAAAAAGTCAGAGAGACAAGCTCCGTGCCTATTCTCATGCTCACCGCAAAGGAGGAAGAGGTCGATAAGGTTCTCGGACTTGAGCTCGGCGCGGATGATTATATTACAAAGCCTTTCGGCATGAGGGAGCTCATAGCCAGGATCAAAGCAAACATCAGGCGCGTGGACTTCTTTGAAAATACAAAAAATGAGCAGGCGGATGTAAAGGAATTCGGAAGCCTGCACATAGACATGAATAGATACGAGGTCACAAAAAACGGCAAGGTTTTGGAGCTTACGCTCAGAGAATTTGAATTACTCAAGTATCTGGCGGAGAGAGAAAACAAAGTCTTTTCTCGTGAGCAGCTCCTTGAAGAGGTCTGGGATTACGAATATTACGGCGACATTCGAACCGTCGATGTGACCATAAGCAGACTCAGAGGCAAGCTTGAGGATGATCCCGACCATCCGCAGTATATCATGACAAAAAGAGGCATCGGCTATTATTTTAGGAGGCCCTGACGCATGAAGCTTTTCAAAAGGGGAATGAGTATCAGATGGAAGCTCGTGCTTGCGTACTTCCTCCTGGTATTTGTGGCCACCACCATCATAGGCGCTTTCATACTCAGCCAGACCGAGGAATATTACATAAATTCCGAGCGCCTCAATATGACAAACGTAGCGCAGGAGGGGACACTCATATCCACCTTGAGCACCTACGAAAATCTCTATGACAACGCGGACGAAATCCAGTCAAACGTGGATGCTTGGGTGAAGAGCATACAGCTGGATATTTTTGTCGTGGACGAAAGCTTCGATATCATCGCCTCAAATACAGCAAATGTCGGAAAAAGCGCCATAGACGTGCTCGACAGGACGGTGGTTTTGAAGGGGCTTTCGGGTGAATTTGCGGAAACTGCGGGGGAAATCACGCAGCAGGAGACCGGCATACCCGTGATGAATATGGCATTTCCTATCGAAAACGGCGGGGAGATTACGGGCGTTTTGTATCTGCGAGCCGATATGAGCTCCATCTACGACTCCATAAACCAATCCAAGGTGATATTTGTCAAGGCCATGCTCATAGCACTTGTGGTCACCGTAATACTGGGCTTTCTCATCTCGGGCAGCATCACAGGCCCGATAAAGGAGCTTACAGAAAAAGCGCAGAAAATGTCAAAGGGCGACTATAGCGGCGAAATAGTGGGCAGATCGGACGATGAGATAGGAAAGCTTGCGGAGGTATTGAACTTTCTGAGGACAGAGCAAAACCGTTCCATATCTGAGATTGCGGCAGAGAAAACAAAGCTCGAGACCATACTTCGCTACATGGCAGACGGACTTGTGGCTATGGACCTTTCCGGACGCATCATACACGCAAATCCTGCCGTGGCCGAAATCCTAAAGACAAAGACGGAGAACCTTCAAAATGCATCCTTTGACGATGTGATGAAGGCTCTCAAAAGCGACATGAATTTTGAATCCCTGAAGGAAAAATCAGGTGAAGGCCCGGGAGCTGAGACCTTCACAAACGGGGTATTTACATACGCTATAAGATATACGAAATTCAAAAATGACAGCGACGAGGATGCCGGTATCATAATGATAATACAGGATATCACGGAGAGGCAAAAGCTCGAAAATATGCAGACTGACTTTGTAGCAAATGTTTCGCATGAGCTCAAGACGCCGCTGACTACAATAAAAAGCTATACGGAGACCCTGCTTGACGGGGCGCTCGAGGATCCGGAGACGGCGAGGAGCTTTCTTTCCATCGTGGATACGGAGGCTGACCGCATGAACCGCCTTGTGAAGGAGCTTCTGCAGCTCTCGCGTCTGGACTACAAGCAGGAAAAGTGGCACAAATACGAAGCAGATCTCGTGCCGCTCCTGAAAAACGCCGTTACCAAGATGAGTATGACAGCAAACCAAAAGGGACAGCATGTAAATTGCCTTTTCAATCCGGACGAACGCATCGCAGTCATAATGGACAAGGATGGCATGGAGCAGGTAGTTTTGAACATACTCAGCAATTCCATAAAATATACAAAAGAAGGCGGGCGCATAGATGTGGACGCCTATATGGAGGACAAGAGGGCTAAAATCACGATTACAGACAATGGCATAGGTATTCCGGAAAATGAAGTCTCGCGTGTATTTGAGCGTTTCTTCCGTGTGGATAAGGCGCGCTCGCGCGCCATGGGTGGCACAGGCCTCGGACTTGCCATTACAAAGCAGATTGTCGAGGAGCACAATGGCAGCATAAGCCTTGAGAGCCGCGAGGGCAAGGGCACAAAGGTGACGATTACTCTGCCGCTTGCAGTGCAGAGAGGACAGAAGGGCATTGAGTAGACATCGGCAGAGAGGAATTGGATAAAATGGAAATACTTGATTTATATGACAAAGATAGAAGGCTGCTCCCGGGCCAGACCGTGATTCGCGGTGAGCTACAGCCTGAGAACACATACAGGCTGGTAGTGCATATTTGCATTTTCGACTCACGGGGCAGACTGCTCATTCAGCACAGGCAGCCGTTTAAAAAGGGCTGGCCGGATAAATGGGATGTGACGGTAGGCGGCTGCGCCATTACGGGAGAAACCTCGCAGCAAGCCGCGGAGCGCGAGGTCAAAGAAGAGATTGGGCTTTCGCTGGATCTTTCTTCAGAAAGACCTGCCATCACGCCGAATTTCGACAAGGGCTTTGATGACTTTTACCTTTTGAAGCGCGATGTGGATATTGATAGCTTGAGCTTGCAATATGAAGAGGTCAAGGAGGTCAGATGGGCCGCGCTTGAGGAGATTTTGCAGATGATAGAGGATGGCTCCTTTGTGCAGTATCATAAAGACTTTGTTCGCCTGCTTTTCTATCTGAAGGATGGAAGGGAAATCTATACGGACTAATACAAATAAAAATAAGGCGTCAGGGCATCCCCGGCGCCTTTGTCATTTTTTCTCTCGAAACAAAAAATATTGAATTAAATTGTAAATGGCCATATAATTACATAAAGAGCAAAAAATTTCTTATGCAATCTAAGCTGCAAGCTGTAAGGGGAAAATTTCATGCTAAACAAGCATCGTTTTGAAGATATTCTCATAATAGATAGAGACGGGACAATCCTATATGGAGAAGTGGGCAATCTCAGCTACTTTGTGCCTGGATTTGCGACAGTCAAAGGACAAAAGCTCAATACGATCATGCCAGGCATAGACGACAGCTACCCTACATTGAGGGCTGCCAGAGAGGGCGTAGCCACAGAGTATTTCGAAATGAAGATAGATACTATAGGCGTAGAAAACGTGCCCAAGGCAGGCTCGGCATATCCGATTTTTGATGATGATGGCCCGATAGCCGCGATAGAATTCTCTACACTGCGCTATGACAAAGATCATATACGTGAGATAGAGCGTCATTCTGAACATCCCATGTACAGAAAAAACAATACAAAATATAGCGTAGATAGCATAATCACCGCGGATCCCGAGATGCAGCGTATAAAGGCGCGCATAGAAAAATACGCACTCACAGACTCCACAGTACTCCTATATGGCGAAACGGGCACGGGAAAAGAGCTCGTGGCACAAGCCCTGCACAACGGAAGTCGCCGATATTACCACAAATTCATCTCACTGAATTGCGGAGCCATACCCTCCTCCATCATGGAAGGCCTCATCTTCGGCACCACAAAAGGCAGCTTCACTGGTGCAGAGGATAAGCCCGGACTTTTTGAACAGGCTGACGGGGGCACGCTTTTTCTGGATGAAATAAATTCCATGGATCCGCTCCTGCAGACCAAGCTTTTGAAGGCAATCGAGACAAAGGTCGTAAGGCGCATCGGCTCTGCAAAGGAAAAGCATGTGGATGTGCGCATCATAGCGGCCACAAATGAAGAACCGCGCAAGCTCATGCGCGAGGGACGACTGAAGCCTGACCTTTTTTTCCGTTTGTCGGTCATCTACATTCACCTGCCGAGGCTTTGCGAGCGTGGCGGTGATATCGCCGTACTTTCAGACCACTTTGTGGACTATTTCAACCTCAAAATGAATCTTTCTGTGCAGCACATTGATGGAGAGGTGCGGGAGCTTTTCAACTGCTATGACTGGCCCGGCAACGTGCGCGAGCTGCGAAACGTGATAGAAGGCGCCTTCGCCTTTGCTGAAAACGACAAAATTTCCGCGGCCGAAATACCTGTATATCTGCGGAAGCAATGCGAAAAAATCCGCTTAACCGGCGGTAGCTTTTCTACGGGCAGTGCTTCTTTGGGAGGCCGGCCTTCTGCAGCAGCTTCCGCACAGGAAAATGAGTCTTTTGCCGCGGAAACGGCGCCATTTGCCGAGGTGGAGCGGGCTATCGTGCAGGACGCCTATGCTATGTGCGGTAAAAGCCTGACCGAAGCCGCGAAAAAGCTCGGAATATCAAAGCAGCTCCTTAGATACAAGTTGTCAAAATATGGAAAATAAAAAGTGAGGCGGATGAATGAGTATAAAAGCGGACTTCAAGGATATAGTGATAGTGGACGAGGCCGGGAGAATAGAGTATTTCAACATATACGACCCCGACTTCTTTGATCTCATTCCAAAGCAGCTATTGGGCAAGAAGCCGCAGCAGCAATATTCAAATCTCGATGAGGACAGCAGTACCCTTATGCGCGCTGTAAATTATGGCGAGGTCTCCCTGGATTGTGAGCAGGAGCTGACCACACGCATCGGCAAGGTGGTACGGCAGACGAGCGACACATATTGCATAAAAAACGGCAGAGAAGTTGTAGGCGCGATTGAGCTTGCTTATTACGATGAAAAAAGAGACATCGTGCTCGGAAAGCCGGGGGAACTCGATGCCGATGGCAAAAAAAGGCCGGCGGGCAGAGCAGGTGCAGGCAGGAGCGCAGCCGCTGAGGCATATACCATGGAGGACATAGTAGGGGACTCGGAAGCTATGCGCGACATAAAAAAGCGCCTCCTGAAGATCATAGACCTCGAATCCCCTGTACTATTCACAGGCGAAACAGGCACGGGCAAGGAGCTGCTCGCCCGCACGATTCACAACCTGAGCAAGCGCAGAAAAAAAGAATTCATATATGTAAATTGCGGCGCCATACCCGAAAATCTTTTAGAAAGCATACTCTTTGGCGTAAAAAAAGGCAGCTTCACAGACGCTGAGGAAAAGCCCGGACTCTTTTCGCTGGCAAACAAAGGCACGATCTTCCTCGACGAGATGAACTCCGTACCTGTGAGCACGCAGGGCAAGCTTCTCCGCGCCATAGAAGAAAAACGCATAAGGCCGGTGGGCGGCGAAGAGGAAATCGTCATAGATGTCCGCATACTCAGCTCTTGCAGCATCGACATCGACACGCTTCTGCGCAGCAGCAATATACGAAAGGATCTCTATTTCAGGCTCTCAGTCATACAATTTGAGCTTCCGCCGCTCAGAAACCGCAAAGAGGATATAATTCCCATCGCCGGGCATTACATAAAAAAATTCAATCTCGAGATACCCGGCAAGCATTTTCTGGGGCTGGACGATGAGGCAAAGAGCTTCTTCCTGAGCTATGACTGGCCCGGCAATGTGCGCGAGCTGCGGAATTGCATAGAAGGCGCATTTTACACGGCGCAAGGATCGTATATAAGCTTTGAGGATGTCAAGGAGCGCTTTGAGCTTGCGGATTTTTCTGCGGAAACGGCGGAGGCTAGCCACTTGAGCCGGGATTTCTTCGAGAGCGGAGCTTCTCTGAAGGAGTATATGGACAGGTACGAAAAGAGCCGCATAGAGAGCGCGTTGCGTGCAAATGGCGGCGACCCGAAGGCTGCCGCAAAATCGCTTGGAATGTCTGTGCAGACCTTGCGATACAAGATGGCAAACTGACATGTATCGAAATCAATGCAAAGTGTAGATGATACAATAAACATGCACAAAAATTATCAAATAAAAACGTACAAAAAAGGTTGAAGAAATATGGCGCAGACAAGTAAAAATCTAAATACAATATATATATCGGAGAGGATGCAGGAACGGCTGCGACTTATTTCGCAGAGCAAGCTCACCAGCGTTGTGGCTCCTATGGGATATGGCAAGACCACGGCTGTAGACTGGTATATGAAGCAGCGAAGCGAAGTAGAGGATAATGTCATAGTAAGAATAAATATCTATTCGGACAACACGGAGCTTTTCTGGCGCAGCCTGAAAAACGCACTGAGCGGTGTGGGCGCAGGCGATATTCTGGAATTTGAATATCCGCAGGATGACGTGAGCCGCGGTATGGCGGCAGTATATCTGAATATAAAAGCCTATGTTGAGCATGGCAGATTTCTGAATGAAAGCGCTGATATCTATGAAATGCTCAAGCAGGCCTTGCTTACGGGACTTTCTGACGATGACAGAAGATTTTTGCAGGTTATGAGTCTGGCAGACGAATTTACCGCGGAAATGGCGGAATTTGTCACAGGAAATAAAAACGCGAGAAAGCTGCTCAGGAAGATGACCAAAGAGAACGCTTTTATCGGTATTTCGGCTGACGGAAAGACATATCGCTTTCACTACATGCTCAGACATTGCGCAAGACTGCAGTTTAAAGAGCTTCTGCTGCAGGCTATCGAGGAACACAACGAGTGGTCTTTGGAGACACGGGGAAACCTGCTTGGTGAATGTGATCTCATTATGAGCTTTCTCGGATACAATGACATTGAGAAAATGAGCGCGCTGCACCAGAGTGCATGCAGGCAAATGAACCGCAGCGCTATATCCATTAAAAAGTACGGTTCTTGGACTTTCGGTTCACCGTCCGTTTTGATGATGTTTCACAGGACAGTGGGAAAAATGAGGGAAGAGGTCGAGATAATGGAAAAGGCCATGCCTTACTATTATCAGGTGACAAACCGGCATGGGGCGGGCGCGGAGCTTCTCATGGCAGCGGAGGCTGCATTTATGCGGGGCGATAATGCCGCGGCAGAAATTTCCCTCGAAAAGGCTCGGCAAAGGGCCGGAGAAAAGTCTCAAAGATACATGCTGAATGCAGAAACAGCTACGACGCTCTGCTTTTGACAGTGTTTGACGGATGCAGGGCATATTACTATTCTGTTTTGGGCAGGGAAGATAAGATCCCGGCGCTGTTTTCCGAAAAACGATTGCCGAATGTAAATATCATGCACCCTGCGATACCGATGATGGAGCTCATTGAAAACCAGGTGCTTCTGGCGCAGGGGAGATTTGCCGAGGTCATCGGCAGGCAGGAAAGGCTGGCAGATCTTTGCGGCAGCTATCCTTATATTCTATGCGGTCAGCATGTGGATATTCAGACAGCGGCGGCCTGATCGAGGCTCTTGCGGCGGAGTCTGCCGGATTGCCTGAAAAAGCTGCGTTTATACAAAAAATAAAGGAGCTTGGAGAGGGCTTTGAGCATCGCAGAAAAGCCTTGCTTGAGGCAGACCGTATACCGGCAGCGGCAGGAATATTGAGTGAAAAGGAGCTTCAGATCGCTCTTATGATAGCACAGCGCAGGACCAACCGTGAGATC
>CAVHIG010000023.1:24005-25767 GCA_963636105.1 Anaerovoracaceae bacterium | reverse complement strand
AAACTATACTTTTACAAACTTATATAAAATCGAAGCAGAAAAAAGAAAGGTTATAGATAATATGGATTTAAAGAAATTGCAAAACGGTAGTGATATACGCGGTATCGCCCTGGCTGGTATCGAGGGCGAGAATCCCAATCTTACAGAAGAAGCGGCGCGACTTCTTACAAAGGGCTTTGTGCGCTGGCTTTCAGAAAAGTCTTCAAAGCCTGCAGATTCTCTCAAAATCGCGGTAGGCCGGGATTCAAGGCTTTCCGGAGCCGCGCTCTCAAGCTTCGCTTTGGAAGAGATTGCAAGCGCAGGCGCAGCCGCCCTTGACTGCGGCCTTGCCTCCACTCCGGCCATGTACATGTCCACCGTTTTCCCGGAATATAAGTGTGACGGCGCCATCATGGTGACAGCAAGCCATCTACCTTGGAATCGCAACGGTTTCAAGTATTTCGCCCCGGACGGCGGCCTGAATAAAAGCGATATAAAGCAGATCATCGCATATGCGGAGACGTTTTCTGAAGCCTCGACTTCGACACAGGAAGTATCTGCTACTGCGACTTCGGCAGAGAAACTTTCGGAGCCAGCGACTTCAAAAGCTCCGGCCGAGGCCATTTCCGCTTGCCCGCTCATGAAGACATACACCGCGCACCTTCGCAAGCTCATAACAGACGCCGTTTCCGCGAGCGCAGATGCAAGACAGGGCGCATCCGAAAAGCCGCTTTCCGGTCTGAAAATCGTCGTAGACGCCGGCAATGGAAACGGCGGATTTTACGCGAGCGAGGTCCTTGCTCCTCTCGGCGCGGATGTCTCCGGCAGCCAATTTTTGGAGCCGGACGGGCATTTCCCAAATCACGCCCCAAATCCGGAGGACAAGAAGGCCATGGAAGCCATCAGCGCGCAGGTTCTCAAAACAGGCGCGGATTTTGGCCTTATCTTCGACACAGACGTGGATCGCTCCGCCGCGGTAGACGGTCAGGGCCGTGAAATAGCCAGAAATGGCATAGTTGCAATGGCCGCGGCTCTCGCCTGCGAGTCACATCCGGGCACCACAATCGTCACGGACAGCATCACAAGCGACCAGCTCAGCGCCTTCATCGAGCAAAGGCTCGGCTGCAAGCACCTTCGCTACATGCGCGGCTACAAAAATGTAATAAATAAATCCATAGAGCTCAACAATGCCGGAATCGACAGCCAGCTCGCCATCGAAACCTCCGGTCACGCAGCCTTCGCGGAGAATTATTTCCTGGACGACGGCGCTTATCTCGCTACAAAAATCGTCATCAAGGCCGCTCTCCTCGCCCGCGAAAATAAGACTCTTGACAGCGTGATCGCAGAGCTTGAGGAGCCTCTCGAAGCAAGGGAGGTGCGCTTCCCGATAAAGGCTGCTGATTTTGCAAGCTACGGCGATGACGTCCTCGAAAAGCTTAGAAGCTGGGCCTCGGCTGACTGCGGAAACTGCGAAAGCGGCGGAAACTGCGACGTTTCCGCGAAAAAGGGAGCTTCTGAGGAGAAGGGAGCTTCCGGGAAAGAGGGAGCTTCCGGGATGAGCCTTGTAGATCCAAACTACGAGGGAGTACGCATAAAATTCGCGGCGGATGCGGGCGATGGCTGGTGTCTGCTCAGAAAATCCTTGCACGACCCTATCATGCCTCTCAATATCGAGTCAAACATAGAAGGCGGCGTAGCGGTGATCGCAGAAAAGCTCCGTCCCTTCCTCGCGCAGTTTGAAGAACTGGACATATCAAAGCTCTGAGCCTGCCGAATTGGAAAA
>CAVHIG010000023.1:0-23914 GCA_963636105.1 Anaerovoracaceae bacterium | reverse complement strand
TTGGAAAACCGTAAGCAGGCCAGTTATAGGAGGTTCACCCGCATGCTAAATCGCAAAATTGAGACCACATTACAACACTTTCTGCATGATACAAACAAAAAAGCCTTGCTCATCACAGGAGCAAGACAGGTAGGCAAGACTTACAGCATTCGTGACTTCGGCAGGAAAAATTTTCATTCTTTTATAGAAATCAATCTATTGGAAAATTACAATGCCAGGGAGCTTTTCGAAAATGCAAGCGACACAAAAGATTTTTTGCTAAGACTTTCACTTATTGCTGAAGGCGATTTCATACCGGGAGACACTCTCATCTTTTTGGATGAAGTGCAAGAATGTAAGGAAATCGTAACCGCAGTGAAGTTTTTAGTTGAAGAGGGTAGCTATCGCTATGTCCTGAGCGGCTCACTGCTTGGAGTCGAGCTTAAAGATATTCGCTCGGTCCCTGTAGGCTATATGGATATTGTAGAAATGTATCCTCTTGATTTTGAAGAATTTGCACTTGCCAATAAAGTCTCACCACAAATTTTAGATCTCATCAGAGAATCTTTTATAGAAAAGAGACCCTTGGATCAGCTTATCCACGAAAAAATGATGGAGCTATTTCGCCTTTATCTTATAGTCGGCGGAATGCCCGCGGCTGTAGAGCAATATCTACAGACAAACAACCTTCGAGAGGTAGTGCATATTCAGCAATCAATTGTCACATTATATAAAAAGGACATTGCGAAGTACGACCCCGAGCATAAGCTTTATATCGAGGATATTTTCATGCTTATTCCAAGCGAGCTGAATGCTAAAAACAAGCGCTTTATTCTGAAAAATTTAAATGAAAATTTCAGATTCTCCAAAATAAGCGGAAGCTTCCTCTGGCTCAAGGAAGCAGGTGTAGCACTTCCTGTATTTTGCGTGGATGAGCCTACAACTCCGCTCATGCTCTCAAAATCCAAGAACCTTTTTAAACTCTTCATGAGCGATGTGGGATTACTGGCATCTATGTACATGGACGGAGTACAAATAAAAATATTGAATCGCGAAAAAAATATAAATTTCGGATCAATATATGAAAATGTAGCGGCACAAGAGCTGAAGGCTCACGGCTTTGAGCTCTACTATTTCAACAGCAAAAAACAGGGCGAGCTCGACTTTTTGATAGAATACAAGGGCAATACTTTGCCTATAGAGATAAAATCCGGAAAGGATTACACAAAGCATGCGGCCCTAAATAATGTCTTGGCAAATACAGATTACGATATACCGTACGCATATGTTTTCACCAACGAAAATCTAAAATGCGCAGACAGAGTCACGTATTACCCAATATATATGCTGATGTTTTTGCAAAAGGAAAGCCTTCCTGCTGATATGATTTACCGTTTTGATCCCGGCATACTAAAATAGCTGATTTTAAAACCTCCCACACGCGGATTTCTGTGTGTGGGAGGTTTTTTATTTCAGGGAAGCAGCCCCATCTCACTAAGCGGAATGTTTTTAGCTTCAAAACCGCAAAGGACAGTGTAAGACTTTTGCCGGCGCTCAATATTCCATGGTCTCTCCTGAAGGAGGCTGCTAAGGTGATTAAGGAAACGGCCGGGTATTAGCTCCTAACGGCTAATTAGCGGCTAATATGTCTCCTATCTCCTCTGCCGTGTCCACCGTATAGTCCGGTGGGCAGGCAGCCTTTTTTTCGGGGCTGCAGCTGGCAACGGCCCAGTTTACGAAGATTGTATGGGTGCCGGCATTTTTCCCGCACATGATGTCATAGATGCTGTCGCCTATCATGACCGCTTCCTCCGGCTTTGAGCCAAGCTTTTCAAGAGCTACAAGCACAGTCTCCGGATGCGGCTTATGCTTTGTCACATCATCACAGGTGACTATAGCGTCAAAGGTATCCAGAAAATCAAACTTCACCAGGGCTCTTATCGTGCTGTCCTTTTTTCTTGAGGTAGCGACCGCAAGCTTGTAGCCTTCACCCTTGAGCTTCAAAAGCAGCTCCCTCATGCCTGGAAAAAGTGTGATTCTTTCAAGGAATATGTTCTGCTGAAATTCCCTGTAGATTTTCAGACATTCCTCAGACCTGTCTCCAAACCACCTATGCATAGTCTCATCCAGAGCCTCACCAAAGGTGGCTGTCAGCATGGCCTCGTCGGCCTCTTTGCCGGTCTCGCGGCGGAAAACCTCCTGCCACGAGTCTATGATAAGTCTGTTTGTATCGGCTATGGTGCCGTCAAAATCGAATATTACTGTATTTATTTTGTTCATTGTTTGTATTCCTTCTATTTGCTCTTCTGAGCCTTTGCAAAGGCCTGTGCAAAGGCGGAGGACATCGCGGAGTCGCTGTTTCTTCTGTCCTGCCTGCCATCTCTGCCGCGAGCACCCGCAGACCTGTCACCAGCATTTGAGCGCTGGCCTCCCGCGGCTCTTTCACGCCCGGCTTTCCTATCTGCAGGCTTTCCACTCATCGCCGGCTGCTCACCGCTGGCAGCGCCTTTTTCCCTGGTTGCCGGCTGCTCACCGCCGGCAGCGCCCTTGCCGCCCGGCTTCTTCATCGTCAGCTTTACCTTCTGGCGCTCTTTATCTATCTCGAGTATCCAGACCTTGACAGTATCGCCCACAGATACGGCGTCCATAGGATGCTTTATAAATCTATCGCTTATCTGCGATATGTGCACGAGTCCGTCATTTTTTACGCCGATGTCCACAAAGGCGCCGAAATCCACTACGTTTCTGACCGTGCCCGTCATCTCCATGCCTATCTCAAGGTCCTCTATGGACTTGACATCGTTTCTGAAAACTACAGGAGGGGCATCCTCACGAGGGTCCCTTGCTGGCTTTTTCATTTCGTCCGTGATATCGCGAAGCGTCAAAGCGCCTACCCCAAGCTCCTCTGCAAGCTTGTCTATCGCCTTTCCGAGATTCTTGTTCCCCGCGCCGGAATCTCCGGAATTTCCGGAAGCTCCCGCAGTTTCCGCGGCATAGGCCGAGCAAATCCTCTCCTCGATATCAGCGATTCCGCCCTTTGCAATCTCGGACTTGTCCACGCCAAGCTTTGCAAGCATCGCCTCCGCAGCCTTATAAGACTCAGGGTGCACAGAGGTAGCGTCCAGCGGATTCTTGCCCTCCGATATGCGCATAAAGCCGGCGCACTGTTTGAAGGTTTTTTCTCCCAGCTTTGGAACCTTTTTCAATTCCTTCCTGTCGTTGAAACGGCCGTTTTCCTCGCGGTATGCCACGATATTTGCGGCTATGCCCTTATTTATGCCCGCGATGTAGGACAAAAGCGAAGGGGATGCCGTATTGAGATCCACGCCTACGCGGTTTACGCAGTCCTCGACAACATTTGTAAGGGCCGTGCTCAAAAGTCCCTGATTTATGTCGTGCTGGTACTGGCCCACGCCGATGTGCTTAGGGTCAATTTTTACCAGCTCTGCCAGAGGATCTTGCAGTCTTCTTCCGAGTGACATCGCGCCTCTTGTGGTAACGTCGAGGTCAGGGTATTCTTCTGTCGCAAGCTTCGAAGCGGAGTATACCGAAGCGCCCGCTTCATTTACGATGGTATAGTGCACATCGTAGGTATTTTTTCTCAGGAAATCAGCTACAACCTGCTCCGTTTCGCGGGATGCCGTGCCATTTCCGATTACAATCGTATTTATTTTGAATTTTTCTATGAGCTCCGCGAGTATCTTCTCGGTGCCCTTGATGTCGCATTTTGGCTCGGTCGGGTAGATGGTCGTGTAGGCGAGCAGCTTTCCGGTCTCGTTTATGACGGCCACCTTGCAGCCTGTACGGAAGCCCGGGTCGATGCTGATTATGCGCGCGCCCTTTACCGGCGGCACCATGAGGAGCTTTTCTGTGTTTTTTGCGAAGACCTTCACGGCCTCTTCTTCGGCGCGCTCTGTCAGAAGATTTCTCATCTCACGCTCGAGCGACGGAGCCATGAGGCGCTTGTAGGCGTCCTCCGCCGTTTCCGCCAAAAGAGCCGTAAAAATCGACTTTTCATTTGTGATTATGAAGCCCTTTGCCGCGGCCAAAATAGCCTCCTGCGGTGCCTCGACACGAACCTTCAGCTTTTTCTCTTTTTCGCCTCTATTGACAGCAAGCACTCTGTGGTTTGGCATCTTTGAAATCGGCTCTGAATAGTCATAATACATGTCGTAGACGGTCTTTTCCTCTGCATCCGTGGCCTCGCTTGCGATTACGCCGCTGCTATAGGCGAGCTCGCGAGCCTTTGCGGTGAGCTCCGGATCGTCTGAGATGCGCTCCGCGATGATGTCGAGTGCGCCCTGCACGGCTTCCGCGGCATTTGCCACACCCTTTTCCTCGCTGATAAAGCTCTCAGCGATTTGCAGGATTTTTGCGTTTATCTCCTCATCTGTGGATTGTCCCGGACCGACAAGCTCGGTCTGTGCCGCAAAGATATCAGCAAGCGGCTCCAGTCCCTTTTCCTTTGCCTTGCCCGCGCGCGTCTGCTTTTTCTGCTTAAACGGCTTGTAGAGGTCCTCGACTCTCTGCAATACCTCCGCCGCCTCGATGGCTTCGGCAATTTCCGCGGTCAGCTTGCCCTGCTCTTCGATAAGCCTTGTAACCTCGGCCTTTCTCTCCTCCAAATTGCGGAGGTAGGTGAGCCTTTCGTCAAGCTCACGAAGCAGTACGTCCGATGCGCCGCCCGTCACTTCCTTTCGGTAACGCGCGATGAAGGGGATGGTATTTCCCTCGTCGATGAGTGCTACTGTATTTGTCACCCGCGCTACGGGCAGCTTAAATTCCTCCGCCAATTTCTGTATTATGTCCATTTTTTCTTTCCTTCTATTTTCTTTATACTTTTGTAAATTAGCAATTAGTGAAAGGAAGCTTTTTGCCTGAGCGAAAAGCTTCGTTTAGTAGTTTTGAAAGACTGGATTTTAAAACCAATTCGTTTGTTTGTAAGGAAGATTTGGGGGGCGGTAGCTGGCTGCAGGCCCCAAATCTTCAAGGCTACCACGAGCTAACTGCTAACCGCTCACAGCTAATACCTGCTATCCCCGAGCCTTCAATTTTTCATTTATAAAGTAATCCAAATCCCCATCCATCACGGCCTGCACATTTCCGACCTCAGCGCCCGTCCTGTGGTCCTTCACCATCGTATACGGCTGGAAGACGTACGAACGTATCTGGCTACCCCAGGTATTTTGCATAAAGTCGCCCTTCAGCTCCTTGATGCTCTCCTTGTGCTCCTTTTCAGCAAGCTCCATCAGCTTCGCCTTCAGGATTTTCATCGCCATATCCTTGTTCTGGTGCTGGCTGCGCTCGTTTTGGCAGGTGACCACGATATTTGTCGGAAGATGCGTGATTCTGATCGCCGAATCCGTCTTATTTACGTGCTGTCCGCCCGCGCCGCTTGAGCGATACGTGTCGATGCGCAAATCCTCCGGATCGATATCCACATGTATGTCGTCGTCGAGCTCAGGCATAACCTCGACCATCGAAAATGACGTCTGCCTCTTGCCCTGCGCATTAAAAGGCGAAATTCTCACGAGCCTGTGCACTCCATGCTCATTTTTCAGATAACCGTAGGCGTTTTCGCCCTCCACCATGAAGGTCGCGCTCTTTATGCCGGCCTCCGTGTCATCCTGCAAATCCAGCATGCTCACCTTGTAGCCCTTCTTCTCCGACCAACGAATGTACATGCGAAGCAGCATCTCCGCCCAGTCCATGGCATCCACTCCGCCTGTCCCCGCGTGTATCGAAACGATGGCGTTGCTCGCGTCAAACTGCCCTGTGAGAAGGGTTTTGAGTCTGAGCGCTTCCGCTTTTTCTTTGAATTCCGCGTAAACTGCCTTTGCTTCCTCGGCCATGAGGGCGAGCTCCTCAGCCGAGTCCTCGGCAAGCTCCGAGGAAGCTCCGGATGAGGCAGCAGCCCCCGCCGTTTCCTCTTCTTCCACCATCTGTATGATGGCCTCTATATCATCAAGGTCGCTCGCGAGCTTGTCATACTCGCCTATACTGTTTTCAAGGCTTTTCTTCTCCTTCAAGAGCTTTTGCGCGCTATCAGGATTGTCCCAAAAGCCTTCTATTCCTATTTCTGTATTGATTTCTTCAAGTCTCCCCTGCAGCCTTGCGATGTCAAAGGGACTCACCGACTTCTTTTAGGCCGGCCCTCGCAGAAGGCAGCTCGTACTTGATATTATCAAGCTCGATCATCCGTCTTTTCCTCCTTATCGTTTATTTGCGATATTTCGTATTGCTACAGATTGCGTCCGCAGCAGTTCTTGTATTTTTTGCCGCTGCCGCATGGGCAAGGGTCATTTCTGCCCACCTTTGCCTCTGTACGGCGATAGGTCTCAGGCTTTTGCTCTCTCTCCGGCACCTTTGCGGCACTCGGCACTGAGCCTTCGCTAGTATTCATCACGCCGATGGCGCCGTTTCCGCTCATAGATGTCTCCTCGTCGACATAATCAGCCTTGCGGCCCTCGCCTGTGCCCATTACCTGTCTTCTCTCAGTATTTGTCTTAAATGTAACATTGTAGCAGAATTTTACAGTATCCTCCTTTATGGACTGAATCATCAGCTCAAACATATCGAAGCCCTCCTGTGCATAGGCCGCCGCAGGATCCTGTCCGCCTAGTCCTCTCAGGCCGATACCATTTTTGAGCTGATCCATGTTGTCGATGTGATCCATCCACTTGTTGTCGACTACTCTTATGAGGATCATGCGCTCGAGCTCTCTCATACGCTCCGCGCCTATCTCCTCTTCCTTGGCCTTGTACATTTCCTCGAGAGTACCCTTGATGCTTTCCTTGAGATCCTCCTCGGAAAGTGCGGTCTTTTCGTCCTCAGTATATTCCACTCCCGGGAACTGCGCCCAGATCTTCTTGAGATTTGCGTTTAGAATTTCGAAGTCCCATTCCTCGGCGTATTTCGAGGCGACTGTCACCGGCTCTACGATTTCGTCCACAAGCTCGCCCATCATGCTCATGATATTGTCGCGCAGATCCTCACCAAAGAGCACCTTGTGACGCTCGCTGTAGATGACCTCACGCTGCTTGTTCATGACATTGTCGTATTGGAGTACGTATTTTCTGATGCCGAAGTTTCTGCCCTCTACCTTCTTTTGCGCATTTTCTATGCTCTTTGTAAGCATTCCGGCTTCTATAGGCTCGTCCTCGCTTACGCCGAGCTTCGATACGATCGCCTGCATTCTCTCGCCGCCAAAGAGTCTCATGAGCTCATCCTCAAGTGAGATGAAAAACTGCGTGCGACCCGGGTCACCCTGACGTCCGGCACGGCCGCGCAGCTGATTGTCTATACGACGCGATTCGTGACGCTCGCTGCCTATGATTGAAAGTCCGCCAAGCTCCTTTACCTTCTCCTGCTCCGGCGCTCTTTCTTCTTTATATTGCTTCAAAAGCTCGCCAAATTCTTCCCTTACGGCGAGAAGCTCCGGATCCTCCGACGGCACAAAGCTTGTCGCGAAGGAAATGGCCTCATCCGCGTAGCCACGGCGTTTCAGCTCCCTCTTCGCCTCAAATTCCGGATTTCCTCCGAGGATGATGTCCGTACCACGACCTGCCATGTTTGTGGCTATGGTAACGGCGCCGAGTCTGCCGGCTTCGGCTACGATCTCCGCTTCCTTTTCGTGCTGCTTCGCGTTGAGGACGCTGTGCTTTATGCCGCGCTTTTTGAGCAGGTCGCTGATGAGCTCGGATTTTTCGATGGAGATTGTACCTACAAGCACCGGCTGGCCAGTCTTGTGATATTCCTCTACCTTGTCCGCGATGGCTCTGAATTTTGCGCGCTCTGTCGCATAGATGCAATCCTGCATGTCCTCTCTTGCGATCGGCTTATTTGTAGGGATGACTACAACGTCCATGTTGTAGATGTCCATGAATTCGTCTTCCTCGGTCTTTGCGGTACCTGTCATACCTGCCAATTTCTGGTACATTCTGAAGTAGTTCTGCAGGGTGATGGTTGCGAGGGTCTTGGATTCGGAGCGCACGAGCACGCCTTCCTTGGCCTCTATTGCCTGGTGCAGGCCATCGTTGTAACGTCTTCCAAACATAAGACGGCCTGTGAATTCGTCTACGATGATGACCTCGCCGTCCTTTACGATGTAGTCTATGTCATTTTTCATCATGTAATTTGCCTTGAGGGCGATGATTACGTGATGATTTATCTCCATGTTTTCAGGATCTGAGAAGTTTTCTACGCCAAAGAACTGCTCACACTTTGCTACGCCTTCCTCAGTCAGGGATACGCTCTTGTTCTTTTCTTCTACAAAGAAGTCGTAGCCCTTGAATTTTTCTTCCTCTGTAGGGCCGCCTTCAAGCTTTGACGGTGTCCTGTTTTCCTTGACAGTGATGCCGCGCAGGGTCTTTACAAATTTATTTGCAACGGCATAGAGGTCAGTGGATTTTTCGCCCTGTCCGGAGATGATGAGCGGTGTCCTGGCCTCGTCTATAAGTATGGAATCGACCTCGTCTATGATGGCGAAATTGAGCTCGCGCTGCATCATATTTTCCTTGTAGATGACCATGTTGTCACGCAGGTAGTCAAAGCCGAATTCGTTATTTGTACCGTAGGTGATGTCTGCCTGATATGCGGCTTTTCTCTGTTCATTTGTGATTCCGTGTATTACGCAGCCCACCGTGAGTCCGAGGAAGGTATAGAGCTTGCCCATCCATTCCATGTCTCGCTTTGCCAGGTAGTCATTTACAGTCACGACATGCACGCCCTTTCCCTCAAGAGCATTCAGATATACGGCAAGTGTCGCCACGAGGGTCTTACCTTCGCCTGTCTTCATCTCGGCTATGCGTCCCTGGTGGAGCACTATACCACCGATAAGCTGTACTCTGAAGTGTTTGAGTCCAAGGCTTCTCCATGATGCCTCTCTGCACACCGCAAAGGCCTCAGGGAGAATGTCGTCGAGTGTCTCGCCCGCCTTGAGTCTCTCCTTGAATTCAAGAGTCTTTCCTCGCAGTTCTTCGTTTGTAAGCTTTTGCATGTCTCCGTCGAGAGCCTCTATCTTATCTGCGATTTTCTCCAGTTTTTTTACTTCCTTGGTATTCAGATCCCCAAAGATCTTTTCCATCAATCCCATGGTTCTTCTCTCACTTTCTTTTTCTTTATTTTTCTTTATTTTAAATAAAATTATTTTTTTGCAAAATTATAGTTTGTCAAATTATTTATTGTAAGGAAGATTTGGGGTGGTAGCTGGCTGCAGGCCCTTGCGACGAGCAGCTAGAGACAGCAAGCGAACCGAGCCAGGGTTTTGGCTGCTGCGAGCCTTTGGCACGGATTTTGCTTCGCAAAATCCGTGTGGACAAAGTCGCAGCCCAAAAACGGCGAGGCGAGCTTAGCTGTCTCCTGCGAGGAGCACCAGGCCAAAGACAGCTTTAGCCCCAAATCTTCAAAGGTAGTTTTAAAAACCATACATTTATAAATGCGAGCCTTCGCACACTAATCCAATTTAATATTTTACACCAAAACAGGCCAAAAAGAAAGAAATATTCCCTGAAAATGCGGTGAAAGTCTGGTGACGAAATGCTTTTTCTAAGCTTGCGATGAATCTTCTTGCCAAGTCCTTTTTGTAATGTTAGAATATTTTTACGCGGGATTTCTGCTACAATCCGGAGATTTCCCGCAAAACAGATATCACTAAAACAAGTATCACACAAGACAAATAAAAGAAAGGATGTCCCTATGAACGACGCCACCTCCTCAGTCGCCGAAAAGAAAGCCTCAAATTTCACCTGGCGACAGATATTCAAGGCCGCATTCCCATATACCATCCCTATTATGATGGCCTATTTTGTATTGGCACTGGCCTACGGAGTGCTTATGGAATCGTATGGCTTTGGCCCGCTTTGGGCCGCGCTCGCAAGTCTTCTCATATATGGAGGCAGTATACAATACGCGACTACCTCCCTTTTTATCTCGCCCTTTAATCCCATCGAAGCCTTTGTGCTCAGCATTTCAATAAACGCAAGAATGCTCTTTTGCAGCGTAGGCCTTCTGAACAACTTCGAGGATACGGGAAAATACCGAGGTTTTCTGTATTTTGCTCTCTCGGACGAAAGCTTTGCCCTCGCTGCTACGGTAAAACCACCCGACGGCATGGACAAAGGCCGTTTCTACTTCCTGATCTTCCTCCTAAACTACAGCTACTGGGCTGTCGGAAGCTTCCTGGGCGGACTTTTGGGCAAACTCATCACAGCGGATACGACGGGCCTCGATTTTGCGCTCACAGCCATGTATGTCGCGATGCTTATCGACCTCATGAAGGACAAACGCTCGCGGCTGTGCGGTGTAATCGGTGTGGCGTGCACAGCGCTCAGTCTGGCCATCTTTGGGCCGGACAATATGGTCATCCCGGCGCTCATTCTTATTCTTGCGGTTTTGGTTTTGGGAAGGAGGAAGCTCTGATGCGACTCAGCAATACATATGCATTTTTACTTATTTTGGCAATCGCTGCGGGTATCGCTCTCATGCGTTTTCTGCCTCCGCTGCTTTTCCCGCACGGGAAGCCGCATCCGAAAATAATCGATGATCTGACGCCGCTTCTGCCGCCTGCCGTCATCGGACTTTTGGTAGTATATTGCTTCAAAAACGTGGATTTTGTCTCAAGCGCGACGCACGGGCTTCCGGAGCTGATCGCAGCCGCCGTAGTTGCAATCCTGCATCTTTGGAAAAAGAATATGATTCTCTCCATCATGGTCGGCACGCTTTTGTACATGCTGCTCGTGCAGAAGGTGTTTGTGTAGCGGAGATCAAATATCCCCCTCAAGCTTACAAGCGTACGGTGACGTGCGCTTTTTTTATTGAACAAGCAAAAAAATAACTATTGACAAGAGACTGCGCAAACGATATAATACTATCAACCTACCGGTTTGATAGGTTTTTGCAAACATAGACAACGTTGCCCCGGCAGACACTGGCAGACACTGGCAGACGCCAAATAATAAAAGCCGGGCGCAAGCAAAAGGAGATGAATTCAATATGTCGAAAATTTTTACATCTGTGGAGCAGCTAATAGGAGGCACACCGCTTCTGGAACTGACAAATATTGAAAAAGAATACGGACTCAAGGCCAAAATTCTGGCAAAGCTTGAGTATTTGAATCCAGCCGGCTCCGCAAAGGATAGAATCGCAAAGGCCATGATAGATGACGCAGAAGAGAGAGGCATCCTAAAGGAAGGCTCCGTAATCATTGAGCCGACCTCCGGAAACACAGGCATAGGCCTCGCCGCCGTGGCTGCCTCACGCGGTTACCGCATCATAATCGTAATGCCTGCGAGCATGTCCGTAGAACGTCGCCAGCTTATGAAGGCATACGGCGCGGAGCTTGTGCTCACTGACGGCATAAAGGGCATGAAGGGTGCTATTGAAAAGGCTGACGAGCTTGCCAAGGAGATTCCAAACAGCTTTGTAGCCGGGCAGTTTGTAAATTACGCAAATCCAAGGGCACATTACAATACTACCGGCCCTGAAATATACGCAGATACGGACGGCGCGGTAGACTACTTCGTAGCCGGAGTAGGCACGGGCGGCACTATTACAGGAGTAGGCAGCTATCTAAAATCCAAAAATTCGAAGATTAAGGTTGTGGCTGTTGAGCCGGAATCGTCCGCGGTTCTCTCAGGCTGCGCACCGGGATCGCACAAAATACAAGGCATCGGCGCGGGCTTTATACCTGACATTCTCGACACCCGGGTATATGATGAGATAATCCCGGTCAAGAATGAGGATGCATTTGAAATGGGCAGACTCATAGGCAAGTCAGAGGGCGTGCTTGTGGGCATTTCCTCAGGTGCGGCGCTATGGGCGGCGATAGAGCTCGCAAAGCGTCCTGAAGCCGAGGGAAAAAATATAGTAGTACTCCTGCCGGATACGGGCGACAGATATCTGTCTACACCTATGTTTGCAGAGTAGATATATCAAAAGACAGAATAAGAGCAGGCTACTCCCTTTGCGGAAGGCT
Organism: Anaerovoracaceae bacterium; assembly: GCA_963636105.1. Taxonomy (GTDB): domain Bacteria; phylum Bacillota; class Clostridia; order Peptostreptococcales; family Anaerovoracaceae; genus CAVHIG01. Next base: position 11,961 of record CAVHIG010000023.1, on the reverse strand, counting down.
TTGCTCTATTTTGTCATTTTCCGCACAGAAAATTCCATTCCGCCGCCTTGCGTCGGCACAAAGGCTTATTCAAATTTTACACTATAATTCCGTAGAATAGGATATATGTACGAGAGGGGGAAACTGCGTTATGATATCCACGAGGGGTAGATATGCGATAAGAGTGATGCTCGATTTGGCGGAGCATCAGGACGGAGGCTTTACTCCGATGAAGGAGGTAGCGGCCAGACAGGAGATTTCTTTGAAATATGTCGAGCAAATCATGCCGCTGCTTACAAAGGAACATATGGTGGAGGGACAGCACGGAAAGGGCGGAGGCTATCGCCTTTGCCATGAACCCGGCAGTATATGCATCGGTGACATTCTGCGAGCCACGCACGAAAGCCTGACACCGGTATCCTGCCTCGGTTGTGACGCAAAGCCCTGTGAAAAAGAAGGTATCTGCAAGACCCTGCCTATGTGGAAAAAATTCGAAAAAATAACAAATGACTTTTTCGACAGCATAAGCCTTGCAGATCTCCTTGGAAGCGAAACAGCCGGAGATTATGTGATCTGATTTATATAAAAAATCCCGCATGGTACGTACCTGCGGGATTTTTTTCTGCTTCGCATTGGATAATGCTTTGATTAACGCTTTGAGAACTGGCTTGCTCTTCTTGCCTTCTTGAGACCGTACTTCTTTCTTTCCTTCATTCTCGGGTCTCTTGTCAGGAAGCCTGCTGCCTTGAGCGGAGCTCTGAAAGCTTCCTTATCAGCTACACAAAGTGCTCTGGAGATACCGTGTCTGAGTGCGCCTGCCTGGCCTGTGCATCCACCGCCATGTACAGTAGCGATCACGTCATACTTGCCCTCGCAGCCTGCGATTGCAAACGGTCTCTTTACCTCTCTCTTGAGGAGCTCCATTCCGAAATACTCATCAAGAGGCTTCTTATTTACAGTAACATCGCCCTTGCCCGGTACCAGTCTTACTCTAGCAACGGAGGACTTTCTTCTACCTGTTCCACAGTATTGCAATTTTGCCATTCTTCATTTCCTCCCTTTCCTAGAATTCCCAAACTTCCGGCTTCTGTGCAGCGTGCTGATGCTCAGGACCTGCATAAACCTTGAGTTTCTTAAACATCTGTCTGCCGAGAGCGCCATCAGGAAGCATGCCCTTTACAGCATGTCTGATGATTTCCTCAGGCTTCTTAGCCTGCAGCTTTTCAAAAGTGACCTCACGGAGTCCACCAGGATAACCTGTATGTCTCTTGTAGATCTTCTCTTTTCTCTTCTTGCCCGTAACTTCTACCTTCTCTGCATTGATAACGATTACATAATCGCCGCAGTCAACGTGTGGTGTGTAGATAGGCTTTTTCTTTCCTCTGAGAATGGAAGCAACCTCAGATGCCAGTCTGCCGAGAGTCTTGCCCTCTGCATCGATGACATACCATTTGCGTTCAACCTCAAGAGGCTTTGCGATAAATGATTTCATTTTTTCCTCCTTGTCTACTGAGATCGGTCTTCTCGCGGAAACTGCGCAGTTTCCCGATCTTTTTCGGCATACCTATAAAGTTGCGAGCCCGTGGACGGATTCCCATCCGGTACTCTAAAGAAAATTCTGCGTCGAAAACACAACGCAGAATTAGTATACTTTATTTCGCAGCTCAAGTCAAGCGTTTTTTATTCGTTTTTCAAGCTTTCAAGAGCGCTCAGCTTCATGGCACGATTTGCAGGAGAATATCCCGCTACTATGCCTATGATAGTGGAGAAGGCCACCGCCGCGAATACCAGCCAAAGCGGTACAACGGATACAGTAGAGCCGCCGCCGATGAAATTTTCAAGAATAGAACCTACAACACCGCTTAGCACCGTATTCATCAAAAGCGAGAGCAAGAGACTCAGAATTACACCAATCACGCCGCCTATAAATCCGATAAGACCGGCTTCCATGAGAAACATCCTCTTGATATCCCTTAGATTTGCGCCTATGACCTTCATTACGCCTATCTCACGGGTACGCTCATATATGGACATAATCATAGTATTTGCTATGGAAAGTGCCGCTACAAAGAGCGATACGCCGCCTATGCCGCCGAGCACCAGCTGTATCATCTGCGAGATTTTTCTGAACTCCGCAAGTATGGATATCGGGCTGCTCACCTGATAGTTCTGATCCTGCAAGGTATTGTATATATCCTCTACCTTGTCTATATCTCCTACATATACCATAGCCTGCTCGTATGTCTTCGCGCCCACGGTCACGGTAGATGCCTTTTCAGCCTTCTTGTTTTCCTTGACAATCTCCTCAAGCCGCGAGATATTCATAAATACACAGTAGTCGGAATCGCCGCCGTCCGAGGCCAAAAGTCCTATGCCCTTCATCTTGAATTCAGGATATACGACCTTGTCCGGATCGCTATTGGTATTCTTTTGGCCATATTCCCAATCCGCCGTCATTATGATCTTATCCGTAAGGACATCTTGCGTCTTGCTTTCGTAATTTGTACTGTTTGGATTATAGAACCACTCAGGTATGTAATTTCCGAAAAGCAGCGCATCCTTATCCGAAGTCTCCAGGAGCCTACCTTCCTGCAAGGTATAGTTAAACTTCGCGAGCACCTCCGGCTTTACACCGCGCACTTCCGTAGTCGTCACATACTTGTCTATAGCAAGCGTAAGATACGCGGAGACCACAGGTGTGACCGCATCCACTCCGTCAATCTGCTCGATCTCTGCCAGCGTCTTGTCACTTATGACGCCCTGCCTGTCCTGATTCGCGGCAGAGCTTCCGCCACTGTAATCGTAAAGCGTAATCATGTGGAGATTGCCATAGTTTTGTATCTGTTCTTCGACGCTTGCTGTCAGTCCAAAGCCTATGGAGAGCATGACCACAATTGCGCATGTGCCCACAACAACGCCCACGATAGCGAGTATCGTACGCGTGCGCCTGCGCGTCAGATTTCGCAGGCACATTTCTACAAGATCTCTAAAGCTCATTTTCTATCCCCTTTATTCCATATCCTCAAGCTCAAGAGCCTTTTGCATCTTTCTCTTTCTTATCTTCTTTATTATGAAGAAAAGCACAAGGGCTGCCAGTATAGCGCCTCCGATAATAATGGCCTTCTTTGGAGTAGTGTCCTCTTCTACAGGCTCCTCTATCACATCGGTGCCGTCATCCCATACAGGCATCTCCATTACCTCAAAGGTAAATGGCACCTCAAGATATTGCTGCGAACCGGTCGCGTCCTCATAGGTAAAGGTCACAACGCCTTCCATCGGGCCCACCTCGCGCGGTACAAAGCTGAAGCTATAGCTGTCCTTGCCGCCGCTCGCCATATTTCCCGCATAGTAGCTGTTTGACTCCATGATATCAAAATTTCCGCTGGCATTTACACGAAGGTTCGAAAGAGTCGTCTTCCCCATATTATAGAAATCCAAGGAAGCGCTGCCTGCATTTCCCATATAGAGCTCTGTCGGCGGCACAAGCTCATCCACCACAAGTCTCGTCTCCTGAGTCACCGGAATCGATATGGTATCCTCTGAGGTGTAGGCATTTCCCTTTGTGTCTTCATATGCCATGCTGACCGTAAGCGCTGTAATCTTCTGCTCCGCCTCAAGCGAGGTGCTCAGGGTCAGCGCCTGCGAATAAGTACCCTTTGCGGCTATCGCATCCACAAAGAAGGAGCTGCTGCTGCCTACCGGCACGAAGGTTCCGTCCGAGCTTACAGTCACCTTTATATTTCTCAAATCCTTGTCAGAAGTGTTGTGAACATCCAGTCCAAGCGAAAAGCTCGTACCCGCCTGCACCGTCGAACCGCCTATATGATAATTGCTCACCATGAGCTGCGGCGTCTTGATGCCTTCATCCTTCTCTTCCTCTTTCTCCTTATCCTCTTCGCCCTTCTTCTTTGAGCCGTCTACATATACATAGAAGCTTTTGGACACCTCTACAGCATCCCCGAGATTATTGCTTCCTTTTATCGTCGCGGTGATCACATAGCTCTTTTTCTCAAGACCTTCCTCTACAACGATAGGAAAGCTTACATTCTTCCTGTCGCCGGATCTCATAATTCCAACATTTATCTGATTGCTGCCCTGCTGCACGACCACCCCGTCCGGAAGTGTCAATGTCAGCTGCATGGCCTTCACGGTCGAATTTCCGGAATTATACAGTTCAAAGGCGATGCTGTTGCCCTTGCCGGTCTTGAAGCCATCCGAAGGAGTAGTATCAGCATACATCTCAATCGTCGACACATAATAACCCGTCGTCGCCGGCGTGCTTTGCTTTGCTGTTATGTCTATCTGGAAATATTTGGATTCATATACGATATCCTCGCCTTTTTTCAATATCAGGCAATACTTTTGCGAACCCGTCTCCGAATATCTGCTCGCGCTCAGGTCAAATGTCACGGTAGCCTGGCTGCCCTTCTTTGCGAGAGTCACGCTTCCCGTCTGCCCGCCGCTTACAGTGATGTCCTTTCCGTCCGAGAATTCCACCTCGGCACTGTCATATGATACCTCGCTGTCCGTCGCGTTTGTGATCTTGAAGCTAAGCGTGCATTCCTCCTCCTGCGCCACTGCCTTTGCCCCTGTCTGCTCTACCGTAAGGTCGCTTGCCGATAGGCTCTCTGCGTAAACTGCGTCGCTTATCGGGGTGATGCCCAGTCCCGCTGCCATGAGGAATGCAAGCGCAAACACAAGTACCTTCCCAAGCACACCACTATTACTTCCCACTCTGATTTTCATTTTCTGTCTCTCCCTCTTTTAAAATTCCGGTATTTGCACCGCTTTTCGCCGCACCTTCTGTATTTGGACCGCGGTCTGTAGCAACCTCAGTATCCAAGCTGTTTACAAGCATGTTTTTAGCATTTTCGCTGTTGTCTGCTATACTTTCTATATTTCCGTCCTTTATGGTTACGATCTTATCCGCGTATGAGGCTATGCTCCTGTCATGCGTCACAAGTATGAGTGTCTGTCCGTGCTCCTTCACCTGCTTCACAATGAGCTTCATGACCTCTATGGTCGTATTGCTGTCGAGGTTTCCAGTCGGCTCGTCCGCAAAGATAATCTTTGGCGTGCCCACAAGCGCTCTTGCGATGCCGACTCTCTGCTGCTGACCACCGGACATCTGGCTCGGCTTTCGCCTGCCATAGCCCTTTAAGCCCACGGCCGTAAGCATCTTGCGCGCCATAGCACTTCTCTTCTTTTTATCTACGCCCCGAAAGATTAAGGGAAGGCTCACATTTTCTTCCGCTGTCAGCATAGGCATAAGGTGGTAAGCCTGGAAGATAAAGCCTATATTCTTCTGCCGGAACAGCGTCACCTGCTCCTCATTTAGCTTATGTATCGGTACCTTTCCGATATATATCTCTCCACGCGTAGGCTTTTCAAGGCCTGCGACCATGTTTAGAAAGGTGGATTTTCCAGAGCCCGATGTGCCCAAAAAGCAAACAATTTCGCCCTTATATATGTCGAGCGATACGTTGTCCAGGGCCACAACCCTTTCCTCGCCCATCCTATAGACCTTTCGTATATTCCGTACCTTGATAAGTGGTTCCATTGTCAAAACTCTCCATCTTTTAATTGGCTTATTCTAATTTTGTAAAAGTATAGTTTATCAAATTATTCATTGCAAGGAAGCTTTGGGGTGGTAGCTGGCTGCAGACCCTTGCGACGAGCTTAGCTGTCTCCTGCGAGGAGCACCAGGTCAAAGACAGCTTTAGCCCCAAAGCTTCAAGGTTATATGAGTTTGTAAAAGTATACATTACAAACAAGTAGACGTAACTTGCCCCGGAAAAGTTGCAAAAATCTCTTGGAATTCAACAAAAAAGCAGTGAAAAGCCAAAGATTTCACTTTTCGCTGCTTTTTATAAAGCTTCCACTATCCGCTATGCTTCCTCGCCCTCAAAAGCGTTGTAAATCGCCCTGATTGAGGCTTCGAAATCCTGATTCTCCACGCCCACAATGATATTCATTTCGCTGGAGCCCTGGTCAATCATTCGGATATTTACACCCGCGTCCGCAAGCGCGCCAAAGAGCTTTGCCGATACGCCCGGACGTCTGCTCATGCCACTTCCGACCGTAGCCACAAGCGCCATATTATCAAAAACATCTATTGAATCCGGCTTTACGGTATTCTGTATCTCCTCGAGAAGGTCATCAAGCTTGCCCTCGAGATTTTTATTGGAAACTACCACAGATACAGTATCGATGCCGGTAGGGAGGTGCTCGATAGGAATGTCGTGGTCCTCAAGGAGTCCCAAAATTTTCCTGATAAAGCCGCGTTCACGCGCCAGCATGTTCTTGTACAGGGCGATTACCGTAAAGTCACGGCTGCCCGCAATTCCCGTGATGACACGCTTTTCTCTGCCATCCGTCGCGGAAGTGATCATCGTACCCTCATCATCAGGGATGTTTGTATTTCTGATATTGATAGGAATATTGCCTATTCTTGCAGGATAGACAGCGTCCTCATGAAGTACCGACGCTCCCATGTAGGAAAGCTCGCGAAGCTCCATGTAAGAGATGCTCTTTATCGGCCTTGCATTTTCTACAATGCGAGGGTCCGCGATAAGGAAGCCCGATACGTCCGTCCAGTTTTCATACACATCAGCCTTTACTGCCTTTGCGACAAGCGAGCCTGTGATATCCGAGCCGCCTCTTGAGAATGTCCTTATCGTGCCGTCAGGATTTGAACCGTAAAAGCCCGGAAGCACCGCCCTTTCGTGCTTTGCAAGCTCCGCGCCGAGATCCCTGTCAGTTTCCGCTGCCATGAGCCTTCCTTTTTTGTCAAAATGTATCAGCCCTGCCGTGTCTACAAAGTCATAGCCCAAAAAGCCCGCTACAACTATGGCGTTCAGATACTCACCACGGCTTGCGATGTAGTCCGCCGATGCGCCCTCCTGCAGATTCTTCTTGATCTTCTCGAATTCCGCGAGCAGATTTGCCTTTACCCCAAGATTGATAGCGATGGCCATGTATCTGTCGCAGACTACCTGGAAAATCTGCTCGTAGGATACGTTGTGCTCGATATGCGTCTTGCACAGGTAGAGCAGATCCGTAATCTTGCTATCGCCATCATATCTCTTGCCCGGGGCCGATACGACTACATACTTTCTCGCCGGATCCGATTCGATAATTTGCTTCATTTTTGTAAGTTGGATGGCATCTGCCACCGAGGATCCCCCAAATTTTGCTACTTTAACTCCCATAAATCACTTTTCCTCCAATTTCTAAGGCGCAAGCCGGCGTAACCGAACGCTTCGCTTTTTTGCGGAAACGGCGCAGTTTCCGCGACTCGCGCCAGATTTACTTTTTTAGAGGCCCGCTTCCTTTCTGAGAAGCTCAGCCTTATCCGTGTGCTCCCACGGAAGATCGATGTCCGTCCTGCCGAAGTGACCATATGCCGCCGTCTGCCTGTAAATAGGTCTTCTGAGGTCGAGGTCTCTTATGATGGCCGCCGGACGCAGGTCGAAGTGCTTATTTACAAGCTCCGCGATCTTTTCGTCGCTTATTTTGCCCGTGCCAAAGCTGTCTACAAGCACAGATACAGGACGCGCCACGCCGATTGCGTAGGCAAGCTGAATCTCGCACTTGTCAGCAAGTCCCGCGGCTACAATATTTTTCGCCGCGTATCTGGCCGCGTAGCTTGCCGAACGGTCTACCTTTGTAGGATCCTTTCCGGAGAATGCGCCGCCGCCGTGTCTTGCATAACCGCCGTAGGTGTCTACGATGATCTTTCTACCGGTCAGGCCGGAATCGCCATGCGGGCCGCCGATTACGAATCTGCCTGTCGGATTTACGTAATACTTTGTCTCGTCGTCGAGGAGCTCTGCCGGAATTATCGGCTTTACAACCTTTTCGATGATGTCCTTCTTTATCTGCTCCTGAGTCACGTCAGGGTCGTGCTGAGTGGATACTACGACAGTGTCGATTCGCTTTACCTTGTCGTCGTCGTATTCCACGGTCACCTGTGTCTTGCCGTCCGGACGGAGATATGTCAATGTCCCGTCCTTTCTGACCTTCGCAAGCTGCAGCGCGAGCTTGTGCGCAAGCGATATCGGCATAGGCATGAGCTCCGGAGTCTCATTGCAGGCATAGCCAAACATGAGTCCCTGGTCGCCTGCGCCGATTGTCTCTATCTTGTCATCAAGCGTGCCGTCCTTGTATTCGAGCGCCTTATCCACGCCCATCGCTATGTCGCCGGACTGCTCGTCTATCGCCGTGAGCACCGCGCAGGTATTCGCGTCGAAGCCATACTCGCCCTTGACATAGCCGATGTCTCTAATTACCTCCCTTACAACCTTTGGAATGTCCACATAGCAGCTCGTGCTTATCTCGCCCATAACCATGGCATAGCCTGTGGTCGTGGTGGTCTCCGCGGCTACTCTGCCATATGGGTCCTTTTCAAAAATCGCATCCAGAATTGCGTCCGAAATCTGGTCGCACACCTTGTCAGGATGGCCTTCTGTAACGGATTCCGATGTAAATAGTCTCTTCATAAATATTTCCTCCTTGCCAAATTGTTCAAAAAGAAAATAGACCTCTTCATAAAAGAAGAGGTAAAATTCAAAAATGATATCTTCCCTCATCTTTCAGAAGCATATACCTCTGTAGGATTTAGCACCTTCGATTCCGCGCTTGCGAGCCTTGCATGCCTGCTTCGCCTGCCGCCGCTTGCGCTTCACGGGTTGCCGGACTTCATAGGGCCTATTCCCTCAGTCACTCTTGATAAGGTCTATTTAGTTTCTCTGCTTATATGATATACCTTTAAGCTCTGTCCGTCAATACAAAAACGGATGTGAAATTTATACTTTTTCAAACTCACATGACCTTGAAGCTTTGGGGCTAAAGCTTCCTTGCAACAAATAATTACATTTTCAAATCAGCGAGCTTAGAAAGTCGTTTAATGACCTGACGGTTTTTCGTCCAGGAGCTCTTTTTCAGTTGTGAGATCTGCATGGAGTAGTGTGAAAAATACCACTGCAAGCGGCACAAGTGCCATCCATATCGCCCTACCCGTGACGAGATTTCCGCCAATCGTGCCGAGTATGGCGCCAGAGAGGAAGAAAGCGAGCATGGTCGCATGCTTTGAAAGCCTTTTTCTGTGCGGCTTTTCCGGATCGTGCCTGTGCTTGATCTCCTTTGCGATGCCTATCCCTATCTGCCTTACGTGATTTGTCGCAAAGGTCGTCGCTACCGGAATTCCCTCCGCCTGGCGGAATGTATTATATTGCATGGAAGCGATAAAATTTATCGCAACCTGCGAAATCTGCACCGGCGCAGAATCCGGCACAAAGCCAAGTATCGTCACTATAATCATTTCAATAGCTATCAATATCGTATCCCAGCGCACAGGGAGGCGATGCTTTATCGGATTTGGCAAAAGTTCGGAAATAGTTGCTCCCAGCACATATGCCGTGATTGGAATCAGGTAATAGAAGCCCTCGCCCCATTTCCCCGAGCCGAGCGCCATACCCATGAGGACGATGTTTCCGGTCTGAGCATTGCAAAAGACGTAGCCCTTGAGCAGGTAGGTATATGCTCCATATATCCCCGCAATAAATATCAATGTGTAGTAGACCCAGTCCTTTTCACATGTCAGATAGACTTTTTCGTGCTTTTCCTGTGCTTTGGGCTCTGTCGCAGCTTCGAAGGCCGTAGCCTTTTCCACCTCACAACGCCTGTTTTTCTCATCCGTTGACATAACTAATATCTCCCCATCCCCTTTTTTTACTATAAAGTATACTTTATCAAATTTTTTGTTACAAGGAAGATTTGGGGGTGGTAGCTGGCTGCAGGCCCTTGTGACGAGCAGCTAGGGACAGCAAGCGATTCGAGCCAGGGTTTTGGCTGCTGCGAGCCTTTGGCACGGATTTTGCTCCGCAAAATCCGTGTGGACAAAGTCGCAGCCCAAAACCGGCGAGATGAGCTTAGCTGTCTCCTGCGAGGAACACCAGGCCAAAGACAGCTTTAGCCCCCAAATCTTCAAGGTCATGTGAGTTTGTAAAAGTATACTTTTACAAAAACTTCTTTTACTACTATATCGTGTAGAGATTATATACTCTTTTAAATCAGCTGTGAAACGTCAGCCTGGCAACACAAAACTGTTTTCTCTTATTTGAGGATTTATTGTAGATTTTCGCAATTTTAGCTGCTTTTCTACAATAAATTTATTAAAAAATCATAATTTACCAATACGCAGCGAGGCCTAAGCTGCAGGCCGAGCCTCCAAAGACAGATGTAGGCCCAAATCTTCCACTCACCAACAGCCGACAGCTACTTCAGCACCGCATCCACAGCCTCTATAAACGCGCTGCGCACTCCGGCCTTTTCCAGCGCTGCCACACCCTTGATCGTAGTACCTGCAGGCGAGCACACCTGATCCTTGAGCACACCCGGATGCAGCCCGGTCTCAAGCTTGAGCTCCGCCGTGCCTGCCATAGTAGCACACACAAGCTCGTAGGCCTGCTCCCTTGGAATTCCATTTTTGACAGCTCCGTCGCCCAGCGCTTCTATAATCAAATCGAAAAACGCCGGACCGCAGCCGGAAATAGCCATGCCCGCGCCCATGAGGCGGCTCGGAAGCTCCGTATATGCGCCGCAAGAGCTGAGCAGTTCCAGCAGAAACGCTCTTTCTTCAGGTTCGAGGCTGTTTTCCTGCTCGACAAGAATCATGCCGCGCCCTATGGATACAGGGGTATTTGGCATAATGCATTGAATGCGCACAGAATCTCCCAGCAGCGCCTTGTATTTTTCAAAGCTCCAGCCCGCCGCCACGGAAAGTATCGCCTTGCCGGAAAGCAGTCCGCCGGCAGTACCCGCGCAGTTTCCGCAGCCGCCTGATATAAGCTTTCCAAATACTTCCTCTATCTGGTAAGGCTTGCAGGCTACAACAATTATGTCAGCGCATCCCACAAGCTCCTCCGCGCTCGCGCAAGGCACAAAGCCCAGCTTTTCGGCATTTGCGCGGAGCTTGTCCTGATGCGGCGCATAGGCGTACACGCTGCTCCCCGCCACCTTGCCACTCGCGATAAAACCCGACGCCAGCGCCGTTGCCATATTACCCATACCAATAAAACCCAATTTTTTCTCTTTCATCCTTTTTCCTCTTTTCTCTTACGCCGCCCGGCCCCGGCTGAGCGGACAAAATGTATTTTTTTCAAAATCAGCTTCAAAAAGTAAGTGCCCCTCTATTTCACTGCCGCGCGCTTTGCGATTACGCGGCACTCCTTGTCCCAGAAGGCGATGCCATAGGTCCAAATCTCCTTGACGCGGAAACGCCGCAGCATTGCGGTGTAGTCCTTTTCCTCTATCTGCGCCATGGCCTTCTCGCAGGCGGAATCAAGCTTTTCCTCATCCTTGACATCCTTCACCTCGACCACAAAGCCCAGCTTTCTGTCCTTTCGCATCATGACGATGTCCGCGCGGTTTCTCAGTGGCGGTCAGGTAGCCGGTCATGTACAGAAGGCTCCAGATATTTTCAATATTGTCATAGATTTCATTATGTGTGAGCGTCTCGTTGAGCTCCTTGTCTATGGTTCCGCCGGCGATGAGATTCTCAATCTCCATCTGCGTCGTGCCGTCGTCCGCCTTGTCTATCAGAGCGCGCTGCTCTCAAGCAAAAATCCAAGACGTGTAGCCTCCCCGCCGATTTCGAAAAAGCTCCTCAGCATGGTCATAGTAAGCGTCTTCCCAAAGCGCCTCGGCCGCGTAAAGAGATTGACCTTTCCGGGGTATGCGAGTTTTCCGGCATTTCGCTCGCTGCTTCTAATTTACGGGCAAGATAAGCCATTGTGGACATTTTACCATAAGCGCACACTTTTTTAAAGGGGTTTGCGGAAACTGCGGAGGTTTTCAGGCGCCCGGCGTCTTTGCGGGCATAGCGGGGTTTGCGGGAAACTGCGCCGTTTCCGCACGAACGGAAGAAAATGTCAAATTATCTTCCGAGGGGGAAGGTAATTTGCGAAACAAAAAGACCCC
>CAVHIG010000022.1:0-26079 GCA_963636105.1 Anaerovoracaceae bacterium | reverse complement strand
ATTCGAACCTGTATATGTTTTGCCATTGATGCTGAGAACTGCATTCGACGGACTGATTGTAAATGCAACTGGTGCCGTCGGCGTCTCCCAAGTCAAGGCTGGATAGTCACCTGACTTTGCCATGAAAGCATCACCGAGAGTGCTTGCAAAGCCCGCAGATTGCATTTCGTCTGCGGTCTTGAATCCAGATACTTTGTCAGTACTGATTCCACTTGTATATACAAGTGTCGTTGCACAGCCTTCCAGTGCGTATGAATTTGTCACAGAGCTTGTAGTACTTGATGTCGCCGAGCCTATAATTGCATATCCTGCGTTTTCCGATGTACCGTAGGCAGCAATCACGCCTGTCGTATAGCAATTTTCGATGCTTACGCCCTTTGCGCCTCTGCCGATGATGCCTGCATAGTTATTAAAACCTGTGATATTTCCAGTATTATAGCAATTTTTGATTATATGCGTATTTTCAAAGTTACCTACTATACCGCCCACCTGAAGGTTTGAGCCGGTAACTGCGCCGGTATTTGCGCAATTTTGAATGGTTACGCTATTACTTGAGCCTGTACAGTATCCAAGTATGCCGCCTACGGCTTTATTGCCGGAGACAGATGCCGTATTTTTGCAATTTTCAATTGTTATTGCTCCTTCATAGGTATTGGCAAAACCAGCAATACCACCTACATAATTTTTACCGCTTGCAGCCACGCTTCCTGCTGTCGTCACATTCTTTACAACAGCTCCTCCTGCAAGAGTTGAAAACAAGCCGGTATTTGCGCTTGTGCTGTCTATCGCCAGCGTCACCGTATGCCCGTCTCCGTCAAAGGTACCGGTAAAATCCTTTGCATACGGCTCTGTCACGGTGATGTCAGCTGTCAGCTTATAGCTTCCGGCCGCATCCATCTCCGCGAAGTCCTCCGCGGTGCTGACGCTCTCGGCTACGGTGTCGGCCCACGCCGTTTCCGCACCCCACATACCGAAATTCATGCCTGTGGCTACCATCACAAAGGTAAGTACAAGCGCAAGAATTCGGCCAAACTTACTCGTTTTTTCTGTCATTTCTATTTTTGCTCCTTTCCGCCTTTTTGAGGCGTAGTCATAATCTCTGCCCGTATTTCTTGTGCCGCTTTCCACGCCAGGAAATGGCCGCACGCAGGAAAATTTGCACTAAAAAACGGGCATCCCTCGCTTTGGTCACCCAAAACGATGTCAGCCCGTTTTTGCTGTCATTTTCTTTGTGTATCCGCATGCAGTCTCTCGCTTCTGCGCAGGAAAAATACTACCGGTAGTGTGCATGTCTCCTGACTCGGACATCTACGCGCCTGCCTGCCTTCCCAAGCCTTTTCAAAGCTCAGTGACTTATATAGGAGGCGCTCCATCCTTACAGTGGCGGAACCGCGCAGGACTCTCACCTGCTTCCATCTTAGCTTTCGGCAGTTTCGTCCCCTGAGCGGTGGCGGCTTTTCGAAAGAACACAAACCTTTTTCAATTCACCCATAATTCTAACACATAGCCCGCCGCTTGGCAAGCCCTATTATTTTCATCGCTACCTGATAATATTTTTCAGGTTACTAATCAGACCACACAATATGGATTTAAAGAGAAAAGGTATCGTGATTTAGTTGATTTTCAAATTTTGCAGTACCTTTTGACCATTACGGACACAAATTTCAGGGATTTGATAGCGGATTTTCAGCAAAAGTATCGTGATTTGTCCAATTTCCGAATTTCACGATACCTTTTGCAATAGAAAGATATCGTGAAAACTTAAAAAATCGATTTTCGCGATACTTTCGTCAGTTTTTTAGGAGAAAAAGCTCTGAAATGGAGGATTTTACAACCAAAAGGTATCGTGATTTTCTAAAAAATGTGGTTTCACGATACTTTTACATATTTTGGAATTAAAAAGTGCGTCACTGAGTATCAACTGCTCTTAGTGGGGTCTGAACAGTAACAATTATCCCCTTGCCTCATCAGACAGTCTATCACCGATAGACATTAAACTTTACAAAGGTCCTGTCCTTGCGGCTTTGACCGCCGATCTCCGTAAAGACCGCCTTGCCTCGCCCTCGAAGCACAAGCTTGTCGCCTTCACACACTATGCGATCCACTTTCAAAGCCTCTGCCCCATTGACAAATACGATGCCTCCCCTGATAGCTTCCGCAGCCTTTGCCCTGGAAAGCCCAAATACCGAGCTTATCATATTGTCCAGCCGCAAAGATGCGACAGTGTCGGTCTTCTCCTCTATCCTTATCTCTCCGGGATCCAGCTCACAAATAGGTGCTATGCTTGCCGTCAAGCTGGTTCTGCCTGCCTTGTCATAATTCAGAGCGATAAATTCCGCCATTTCTCTCAGCACAATAATATCCGCTCCGTCATCCCTTACAAGGATATCGCCCACCGTCTCGCGTTTTATGCCCAGAGCCAAAAGGGATCCCAAATAATCCCTGTGCGTAAGACTGCGACTTCCCTTTGGCAGGCTTATCTTTATCAGCGCCAGAGGCTCATCCTCCTCGTTTTCCTTAAAGTATGCGGAAACTGCCGAGGAACCAAAGCCTCCCGGGAGCTCTACATAATCCGGCAGGAATACAGCCACGCATCTCTCAGCGTCCTCGTAGCCTCCGTAAAACCCATATCTCACGCCTCTGCGTCCCCGGCAATGCTTATCCGTCAGCGTCCGCTGCCTCAGATCAAGAAAGTTGCTGCTTGTTATCATATATCTATCTTCTGCCTGGTCGATCTTATCATCAATAAAGCCCAGCAAAAGCTCGTCTTCCTTCATTTCTCCCTCTCACTTCTTCAAAATAAAATCAAAGTAAAATGTCCACAAAATCAAGTAGTTCCTATGTGGACATTTTACCATAGCCCAATACTTTTCAAAGGCTATGGTAAAATCTGCCATGCGCCCTTTTGCTCACATCAGCTTATCAAGGAGCAAATATTTGGCGCGGCAAATAAAATCAAAATAAAATGTCCACAAAATCAAGTAGTTCCTATGTGGACATTTTACCATAAATTGATTTAAAAAGTTCTTGCATTTTTTTGTTTTATAGTGCTAAAATATCTCTGTTGAAGTTGAGTAGCAAAAAGCGTAAGTCCAAACGGGCTTGCGCTTTTTTATTTGAGCCGACACAATGCGGCAGAATGGAGAAAAACAAAATGGAAAAACAAAAAAAACAAAAAGCAAGGCGGCAAAACCTTACCCTTGCCATACTTTCACTTTCACTCCTGACAGTCATGGCGGGAGCAGCCGTCGCTCCGGCCCTCGGAGTCATAAAAGAATATTTCGCGGGCATTGACCCTACATTGGTCCAGATGATTATAAGCGTCCCTGCGATATTCATCGTCATCACAAACATGGCCTTCCCCGCACTTTGCCGAAAGCACAGAACAAAGAGCCTCCTTATGACCGGCCTCTTCCTCTACACAGTAGGCGGCTGCATCGCCGGCCTCTTCAGCAACATCTACATCGTGCTCGCCTGCAGAGCCCTTGTCGGAATAGGCGTCGGCATAATCATGCCCATGTCCACAGGCCTTCTGACCTTCTACTACACGCGCGACAAGCAGGACCGCCTGATGGGCTACTCCTCCGCGATGAACCAGATGGGCGGCGCCGTTGCCACACTCCTTTCCGGAGTACTCTCAGGCATAAGCTGGCGCGCGAGCTTCCTTGTATACCTCCTCGGCCTCATCAGCATTGTGCTGTGCCTCGCCTTTCTCCCAAATGAGCGCATCGGCTCAAAGGAGAGCGGGCGCGCAAAGGGCGTGTTCAAAGAATACTATCCCTTCATCGTCGCGATGTTTTTCCTGATGCTTACATTCTTCGTCTTTCCGGCAGAATTTGCCATCGAGACGGCAAAAGAAGGCATTATCGGGCATAGCTACGTGGCGATCATCATGGCGGGCATGGATATCGTCGCTTTCCTCGGCGGCCTCTCCTTCGTTCACGTAAAAGCGAGACTCGGCGAAAAGACGAAATTCGTAGCCCCTCTGATGTTCCTCATCGGCTATCTGCTGCTTGAGCTTGCAGGCGGCTGGATAGGTGCGCTTGGCGGCTCGCTCTTTATCGGCTTCGCAAACGGCCTCGGAATTCCGTTTATCATCTCTACGGCTTCCAAAAAGGCAGGCAGGGCTGCGGCAACGGCGGTGATTCCCCTCATCTCCGCGGCTCTCTACCTCGCGCAGTTCCTCACACCTATGATATTGACTCTTGTAAAGACTGCCTTTTCAGGGCTTGCGGTCTCACACATGTCCTATTGTATGGCTGCGGTGACAGCGCTTTTCCTCACGCTGTGGTCGTGCACCATAAAAGCCGACGACCCCGGCAAGGAAAGCTGCAGGCAGGAGGAGTAGACTGTATCTCCTCCACGATGTCATCGTCCTTATTCTTCCTCGCATTCCACTTTTTTGCCGAGTACCTTGCACTTTTTGCCGCAGAAGGCTATCGCGTATGCGTAAACTGCGTCGACTCCGAAGCGACGTAGGGCTGCCGCATAGTCCTTTTCTTCTATCTGCCGCAGGGCCGCATCGCAGGCCGCGTCAAGCTGCTTTTTATCCTTGACGGACTTTATCTCGACCACAAAGCCAAACTCACCGTCATTGCGTGCCACAAGAATGTCTGCCCGGCCCGCACCCGTCTCGTAATTTGAGAGCGCTCCCCACTCATCACAAGCGCCCAGCAGCGCCAGCAGGAATCCGTGATAGAAGGACTCCTTTGCGTCATGGAAGCTGATAGTAGACATGAGCTGCTTATTCAAATATTTTGTGATAGTCTCGGTATCGCCGTTTTCAAAGGCGGTATATAGTTCAGAAAGCTTGCCCGCCTCTGCTCGCGTCTTGTCGGAAAACCACGAAAGGACCTGTTGCTGAAATATCAGCTGGATTTCGTGATTCGGTATGCAGAGATGATAAACCCCCTCTTCCGGAAATTCCGTAACAGTCAGATAGCCTGTCATGTACAAAAGGCTCCAAACGTTTTCTGTATTTTCATCTATTTCACTGTGTGTGAGCTGCTCATTCAGAGTCTTTGTGATTGTCTGACCGGCAATCAATGACTCTACCTCAAGACGCGTGTTGAGGTTTTTTGTGTCACTTATCAGCTTGCGTACCATGTCATTGCCACTGGTATGCAGCCAGTATGCCTTCGGCTTGGCATTTGGATTTGAGCGCAGCGCATCGCAATAATTTATCACATCCCACGGGCAATACACGTTCTGCCCGCCGAAAAGATAGCCATCGTACCACTTGCGCATATCCTCGTAGCGGCTCTCTGCTCCGTAGGCCGCAAGCATTTCTCTGACCTCTGCATCTGTAAATCCGAAATACTCATCAAATTCGACATCTGATATGGATCGTATTTTGAAATTATTGAGTCCGGTAAATATGCTTTCCTTCGATACGCGCAGACAGCCGGTCAATACCGCAAAAAACAAGCTGTCATTTGTCTTGAGCGCATCACCGAGCATCGCACGGATGACATCTATCATCTGCGCATAATATCCGTGCGCGTAGGCCTTGTCCAGCGGCACATCGTACTCGTCTATCAGGAGAATTACCTTTTGTCCGTAGTGCTTTTCGAGGAGAGTAGAAAGCTTTCGCAAACTGCTGCGGATGTCTATATCCGTAAAATTTCCGTTCAGCATTCTGCTCAAATACGCCTTTTCATCCGCTAAAAGCTTATCACTGTCATTTAAAAACCTCAGGCGGCGCACTTCCCTAGCAAGTATTTCGCATAAAGCCGCATAAGCCACCTCAAAACTAAGCCCGTCCACGCCCTTTAGGGATATGGAGATTACAGGATATTTTCCCATGTATTTCTCACAAAGCTCCTTTTCTCTGCTGACCGCAAGCCCGTCAAATATGCTCTTGTCGCCGCCGACCTCAAAAAAGCACTTCAGCATGCTCATATTCAGCGACTTTCCGAAACGGCGCGGACGCGTAAAAAGATTGGCCTTACCCCAATTTTTCATAAGATCGATAATAAGACCCGTCTTGTCCACATAATAGAAATTCTGCTTTATGATTTCTTCAAAATTCTCTATACCCACCGGCAATTTCTTAGTGTCCATATCTCACCGCCCCCTTTACAATATCGCATATCTCAACTCTTATCACAGACTCTTCGTATTTTCTACACCCTTATTTTATCGCAAGAGAAAGCTGTTATCAATTGAAATTTCTCTGCCAATAACTTTTTAAATAGTTCTTGCTCTTATTGATCGCAACTCGCCTTTTTTTCAACAGCAGAAAAATTTTTATCAGATAAATGATAGTGCTGAAACCGAAAGGCTCCCGGAAAATAAAATCTCCGAGAGCCGTTTCTGGTAATTTTGAAATATTTTTGTGCTTTTTCACAAATCCTATAGCCGAATTAGTTATTTGCTGTTATTGTCAGTGAGTTGATTATGTCCAGAGTCTCCTGGTCAAGTTCCTCTGCAGCAGCCAGTCCGTCCTCAGTCTTATAGCAAACGCACATTTCAAGATCGGAACCCGCCATTACGTCGTCAAGAGACACAATATATCTGTAACCAAAATATGTATAATCTCCGCCACTGCCTGCAGCGATGCAACTTCTTATAGCTCCTCTGTCATTGATATCTAATTCTTCCATTCCTTCCATGCTAATGCCTGAATCCGCATCCTTTACCCACTCTACATAACCGTCAAATGTTGCTTCTTTCTCGCCGTACTTATCTATATAGTCAATTGACGTATTATATGACAATCCTTCAAAATTGAATATAATGATGGCATTGTCAGTGTCTAAATAGAAAGCACCCTCATATATTGCGCCATCAGGCTCTTCCGTAGTAAATGCATATTTTGCTTCTCCTGCGTCATTTTTCGGAACACTCATTGTATATACTTGATTTCCATAAGTATATGTCGTCTCTACGCCGTCAAAGGAGAGCTCATTTGTAGCAGCTTCATTTGAAGTCTCATTCGAGCTTGCATTCTCTTCCGTTGTACTTTCGCTTCCGCCGCAGCCTGTCACAAACAAAAGTGAGCACAAGAGCATTGCGGTCAAACCTACGCTTAATAATTTTTTCATTTGATTTCCTTATTCCTTTCTTGTCTTTTCTTTATTTGCATTACATTCAGTAATTGCCGTATGTTTATAAAATTATTTTGGCAAGTGCCCCCACTTACCCTAATATCCTTGCCTCGACTTCATCAGCGAGCTTGGCATATGTTGCCCTATTTTCTGTAAGTAAATCTGCTGCATTATTTTCAAATGACTCGAATATACTCTTATCGGCTTCCTCGCCCTTCATCTTAGCCTTGGCAAGGCCGCCTAAGGCCTTCAGACCGCCGCTGAGCACTTCCATCTGCTTTTTCTCTTTATTTGTTCCGAAAATGCCGGATTTAACTGAACCTACGAGGCTGTTATCTTCGTATCTGCCAAACAATTTATTCAAGAAATTTATCAATGTGTCGCTGTCAAAGCTATCGACATTTTTGCCTCTCGGAACATTTATTTCGCTTACATAAGGATGAAAGCTTCTGTCCCCGACATGCTCTTTCATATCGTGCTCCCATGAGCAATTCAATATGATTTTTACACCAACCTCTGAATATCTCTTTCCATCCTGGTCAGTGTTTTCAATAAAGTACGGCTCATAGCTATTTATCTGGTCATAGCGGAACAGCTCCTGATAATCTCTTTTTTTATCGCAGAGCGGCGAATGGAATTTAAACATCGCTATATCATTCGCAAATTCGATACCGGTCTCGACATACATAAAGCTTTCCTTCTGCTTTTTATCGATAGGAAGAAATGCCTCACGATACAGCTTGTCCTGCTCCTTCATATATTCTATATGCTCTTCCAATTGCTCCTTCGTGAATCTTCCGACATTGATAAGCGCACTGGTCTTCTTCTCGCATTCCTTGCAGACAAAGCCCTCTTTATTTACCAGTTTTTTTCTCTCCAAAGCA
The DNA here is from genome assembly GCA_963636105.1 of Anaerovoracaceae bacterium. Classification (GTDB taxonomy): domain Bacteria; phylum Bacillota; class Clostridia; order Peptostreptococcales; family Anaerovoracaceae; genus CAVHIG01. Next base: position 18,146 of record CAVHIG010000022.1, on the reverse strand, counting down.
CCTACTTTGTCTCCGCAAAGCGCGCATACTTCCTTGGAAAATAATCCCATTTAATTTTCGCTCCTTTCATCATATAGGCATTGAGGCAGTTGCCATGTACTGTGCCGCGGAAACGGCCTCGCTGCCTTCAACTCCCGAGGTTTCCGAATCAGCCTCGTTACTCTGCGTAGAAAATATAACCTGTACCTGTCTCTGAGTCCGGAATAGTCACATAGTAGTCATACGAGTCAGTAGGCACATTGTAGATGAATACACCTGTCTTCGGGATGTTTGGTGACAGAGTAGTATACCAGAAATCCTCACCATACTCGAGCGTATTATAAGACGTATACGGACTGTATTCCCTTCCAAAGCCGTCAGTCAATGTATAATCATTTGAGAAATCCAGCTCTCCTTTTGTAGTATTCTCAACCTCTACACTGAATACTACAAACTTTGTGCCGTCTGCTGCCTTCTCAGGCTCATCGTAAACTACAGGAAGCTCGCTTGTCTCTTCGCATGCGGTAAAGCATATATTGAAGTTGCTGAGCGTTGCTCCGTTGCCGAGAGGGAAATCTGTCCAGGTCGAAATCTCCGTCTCATCCTCATACCAAGAATCATCATAATCATAATCATCATCATCATAGGCCATGTAGTCTTCCGTAGCGCTTTCCATATTGCTTGTTATGATATCATTGATTATAGCTTCATCCTCGTCAGAGAAGAATTCAATCTTCCAATTTTCTTCAACCATGACACAATTGAAGGTAAATTCTACCTCTGCCGTGCCGGTCTTTACGCTCTCGATCTTGTCCGCAAATATCTCGTCAAGTGCAGCTTCTATCTCCTCATCACTTACATCGTCCCATGCCAATTCAAGGGACTGCAGCAGGTATTCGTCCAATACTTCATTGATAAGGTCTGTAGCATCGACATAGGTAAATGTGACAGGAACCTTTACAAGGACATTTTCCTCCTCTACGTCCGCTTCGCCGATTTCAAAGGTCATCTTCGCAGCAGAATCCTTAAAAAACTCTAAGGCCGCCGCGGAGGAGAAAGCTTCTTCCAGTTTTTCCTCATCATACACATATTCCAGGTCGGAAGCGCCGTTTTCCATACAATTGCCGGCTGCCTCAAAGTCATAGCTCTGGATAGCCTCACAGAAGGTTTTTACAACATATTCCGGCGTGTTGGTGTCGGTAGCGCCGCCGCAGGCTGCGAGTGACAGTACAAGAGCCAAGGCAAGTACTATCGAAATAAGCTTTTTTGTCTTCTTCATTTTTTCTTCCTTTCTTTTCTTTATGGGGTTGCTCTCTGCCCCCCCCACATGCACACATGTTCTTACATTTCCTCATATTTTTACAACTAGAACTTTCCGCTCCGTCCGGAGCCTCCTCCGCCGGAATGAGAGCGGCTGCCTCCGCCGGAAGAACTGCTCTCTATCTTATGACGTATCTCAGTCCTATGTGTAAACATATCACTTTCTCCGGTCAATTCTAGATTTCCCGCAAAATACGCATTTGCTGTCGTCGCTTTAGCCACGCTATGCATGCGTGACCATACAAAGCCTACCACAAGCAATGCAAAAAACAGCGCAAAACACGTCACGATGACAATCCAGAATGCCGGGCTTTCGCGCACCGGATCTCCGTCTGCCGCCTTTTGCAGATAATCCGCGCATTCTAAGATATAGTCCTCAAAACCGCCATACCAGTCGTCCTCTCCGAAATTATCCAGGAAGACATTCTCGAGCTCCGCTTGCCCGTAGGAATCGAAGGCATACTCGCAGTTGTCGCCGTAGCAAAACATTGCCCAGTCTCTGTCATACATGCTGAGCAGCAGCATAATGCCGTCTCTGCCCTCTCCCTCGCCCATTGTATAATCATGGTAGATACCGTATGTAGTCTCGAAGACATCTCCGGAGCCATAATTCCGATAATCGTCCACGGTGACGACGTAGACACCCACACCATATTCTTCAGAGACCGACTGCGCCAGATCCTCCAGGTACAAATCTTCCTCTTCGGTGAGAAGTCCCGCCTCATCCGTAATATAATAAAGTTGCGCTTCGGTCTCCTCAGCAGTAGCTACGCTTACAGAGATTGAAAGCATTGCTGCGAGCACAAGCACGAAGCATAGAAATTTTCTTTTCATTGCGCCGCCCTCCTTAACTATACAGCCACAGCAAAGCTGCCACACCGACTGCGATGATTGGTGCCGCGATCGCCACATATAGACCGAGTGCCCTCTTTACACTTGCCGGCAGATCTCCGACAAGCTTTCCTGTCTGCCCATTCATGGCAAAAAGGAAATCCTTTCCCTTCCACTTCGTGTTTAGGAGCCATACCGGGAGCAGCGCATAATGTACCTCGCCACGATTCAGCTTGATATCGCTTTCCTTTTTTATGCAGACTTCGTATCCCTTCACTGTGTCTTCCATTGCGTCCACAAAGGAACCCTTGCAGCGTTCGTCCACACGCTGATAACTGTCCTCTACACTCACGTCATATTTATCCGCCAAAAATCCGGGCAAATACGCTGTAGAGAATGGCTTTAGCTCTGAATAATCATATGGCTCTATGGATTCCATAAAATCATCCGGCATCTTGCTGGATGCATCTACCGGTACCTTTTCAAAGCCTACCTTTCCCGAGCGCCACACATCAAAATGATCTGTCTCGGTAACTCTGTACTGACCGCTTCTGTAGGTATGGCTGCGCGTTCCTTCAAAAAGCACACTGCCTTCGGCGCTGCCGTCAAACATCCAAAACGGAACATAGACACCCTTGACCTCTTCGATGTGATTCTTCTTTGAAAATTCCTTCGGCAGAAGAGGCTTTTTGCCATAATGCTTATTCAATGCCTTGATTGCATCTTCCTTGCTCAGCTTGAAAGGCAAAACATAATCCGGCTTGAGCACTCCCGCAAATTGTCCCGGGACAATGCTCGGATTTCCACAATAAGGGCAGGAAGTCGCAGCTGTGGTGGCGTCACATATAAGCTCCGCTCCGCATGATGGACAAGAATACACCTTCATGCCATCCGCGTCGCTGCCCCAGTCCTCCTGCAGTCCGGAAAGATCCCATTCCGACTCCTCTGCAGGGGCTCCACCTTCCTCAGCAGTTGCCGCGCCGGCTGCCATTGCAGCGGCTTCTCCGGATTGCGCCGCCTTTTCCTCCGCTTCCTTTGCTGCCTCTATCGCTTTCGCTTCCTTTTCGGCGTAAATTGCCTCGATCTCGGCGACATCAAAGCTCGAACCGCAATATTCGCATTCCAGCCGCCCGGAAGAGCCCACAAAATGCAGTGGGCCGGTACAAGCCGGGCATTGATAATTTGTTACTTGTGTTGACATCGATAATTTCCTCACTTTCGCCTGCGCCTGTCACTGGCGGAGCATCAGCCCTTTACCGCGCCTCCGCAGTACTCACAGCAGCCGTTGGCATCCGGTGTAGTAGTCGCGCCGCAGTACGGGCAAGTAACCGCTGCCTTCGGTGCGGCCGCCTGCTCTATTTTATCGCGCACGCCCTGACGAACCTGAGTAAGTGCTTCCTTAATCTCCTCGCCGAGCTCCTTATAATTTGTATACTCAGCGTTGTTTTCAGGATTAACCGTCCCCATACCGCCCGGTGGCGTGATATTTACAGAGCTGGAATTGATCTGAAAACGTATTTCGTCAAAATACGGATTATTGACGAAAATAGTGATATAAAAGTCATATGAGTATTCGTAGCGCGGCGGATTGTAGCTGACCTCTTTGCCATCCGAAAGCTCACGCTTGATCTCGTCGCGTCCTTCCTCTATATCTAAATTGCAACCTGTCACATCTGAAAAATCCAAAACGTCCGGATTTGCCTCTTCCAGGTTCCGAGCTCTTGTCACCATGAATTTTCCGGCATCCTCATCCAGGAGTACCTTCATATCCGTGCCCAGCGTCCTGGTAGTATGGAAGGACGCCACCTTCTCCAGATTTTCTTCCCTATAGGCAAGCTGTTCCTTAATGTCCTCTACCGTGCTACTTCTGCGATCGGAAAACCACGGGGAAAGCTTTCTTGCACAATCCTTGCAAAGATTTCCGTTCTCCAGCTTGCGGTTGCCCAGCAAGCCTATCTTTTCTCCGCAAATGTCACAATACTTTTTATCGAAAAGTCCCATATCTATAGACCTCCTTATAATCTATCATTACTTGGCTATCTTATTGCAAGTCAGCATCATCAAACGGATCGCCGCATTCCGGGCAGAACTTTGGCGGATGTGCCGGATCTGCAGGCTCCCAGCCGCACTTGTCGCACTTGTATTGCGGTACTCCCGCCGGCTTCTTTGCGCCGCACTCTGAGCAGAACTTGCCCTTATTTACCGCGCCGCAGCTGCATGTCCATCCGTCCGCCTGTGGTGCCGGCCTCTTGCTGCCGCATTCCGGACAGAAGTTTCCGGTGATTCCGGTCTGTCCGCAGCCGCAGTTCCACGCATTTGCGGGTGCTGGTGCCGGTGCTGCCGGAGCCGCTTGTGCCTGCATAGCCGCCGCCTGTGCCTGCTGCTGCGCGCCCATCTGATAGAGACCCTGAGTATTTACGCCACCGGCCTGTCCTGCCATATTCATGCCCATAAAGGCCATTGCAGGACCTGCGCCCTCGTTTGCCGCTGCTGCCTGCATAGCTGCCGCCTGTGCGCCGACCATATGCGCTGCCGCTCTCGTCGGATCCATAAATGCCGCATTACGCTGCATCTCCTTGATCATCTTTTCATCTTCGTCGCTTGCCTTCACTGAGGATACACCAAAGGAGACAATCTCAAGGCCGCGTAAATCGCGCCATTTCGCCGAAAGTACTTCGTTGAGCGCATCCGCGAGCTCTGTCGTATGTCCCGGAAGAGCTGAATAACGAATACCCATCTCGGAAATCTTCGCGAATGCCGGCTGCATAGCCGTCAAAAGCTCTGTCTTGAGCTGGCTTTCCAGACGATCACGTGTATAATCCTCGCTGACATTGCCGCATACATTTGTATAGAACAGAATCGGGTCACAGATATGATAGCTGTATTCTCCGAAGCAACGGATAGAAATGTCGATATCTATACCCGCGCGCTGATCTACGACACGGAACGGTACAGGGCTTGGCGTGCCATATTTATTTCCGATGAGTTCCTTTGTATTGAAATAGTAGACTCTCTGATCCTTCGGAGGCTCGCCGCCGAAAGTAAAACGCTTGCCCATGTTCTTAAAGGAATCAATGATGCTTGTCTTCAGGTCGCCGGAGAAAATAGTCGGCTCGGTCGAAGCATCATAGATAAACTCTCCCGGCTCAGCGCAAAGCTCCGCAACCTTACCCTGGTCGACAATGATCATGCACTGTCCGTCTGCTACAGCGATGACAGAACCGTTTGAGATGATGTTGTCAGATCCCTTGGAATTGCTGCTGCGCCCTGATATACGGTGCAAGCCTTTGACTGCCATTACATTTTCCGGAATTGATTCACAGTAAAAATACTCCTTCCACTGGTCAGCCAATACGCCGCCCGCGGAGCCTAATGCTGCTTTGATAAGTCCCATTCTATATGCATCTCCTTTTCTTTATTCTTGAATTGCCGGAGCATTGTTTTGCTTTTCCGGCTTTCTAACTTATTTTCTTAATTTTCTTATATGTACACTCACGCTATGCCCACGGATCCTCAGTGGCCGGGGTACGTATACCGACAAGTACACTGGTATAATCCCACAGGAACCACTCGCCTGTCGAGCCCTTTTGCCTCAGCTTCATTGGCCTTGGCGAATCCGCACCCGGTGTTTTTAAAAACACTCTAAGGTATCCCGGTTCGATATCCTGTGCTCTCGGATCCTCTGCAACATTCAGCACATATGGCACATTTGGCTTGTAGCCGTTTTCCGGCGTCGCGCCTTCAAAATATGCCAAAGGCAGATAGGATTTTCCGCTCAGCCTGTCGCGCATAAACTGGATGTCGTACGGCGTCATAGGACGCGGCCCCCGCAAAAGGTTCATCGCCGCCGTTCCCGCCGCCTTATCCTTATCAAATAAGGTAAGCGCGCAAAGGAATAGCGCACAGGTCTTTTCCGGTGTCCTTGTTGTCCCGAAAAGCTCTTCGAATTCCTGCAGGCTCTGCGGGATTTTCTGAATGGTAATCTGCATATGACCTCTCCCTTCTAAAGCGCGTCTATCACGCCCGCAAGATATGTCGGCGATATCGACGCATAAATGAAATTATCGGCCCTTCGATCTTTGACTGCCTGCCTTACATCGGCGGCAAGCATTTCGTCGGCCTTCTCATCCACCAACAGGAGCACCTTACAGCCTCGGCCGTTTTCCTGATCCCTTAGCTTGTCCAGGAGCTTCATTCTTTCGCTTAGTTTCCAGACTCCTTGCCGCGTAATCTCCGTCACCAGCACATTGGCATGGCAGGCACGGCACAGGGAAACCGTATCCTCAGGCTTCGCAGAACTGTATACCAAAAAATCGAGATCACTGTCAGCAAGCGCCTTTGTAATCGCTTCAGCAAATAATCCGCTTTGCATATCAAGCACAATTCTACGCATTAAGCTTTGTCACCACCTTTCCTGTTGTCCTTACATTTTATCACGCTGCTTCCTGTGATGCCCCCACCAATTGGATAGTTTTTTGCAATTATTTTTATTTCACAGCTTGTGCCCTGTTACGTCGCGCCGGAGCGGCTTTTGCGCAGGCTAAGCTTCAAGGCCTCTGTGCGGGGCTTCTGTGCGGGGAAAAGTCCATTGCCATTTTTGCGTCCGCGTGATATCATGTAAGAAATGCGCGCGTAAAATGGAGGATGCTATATATGAATAGGCCCACGAAAAAAAGCTTGCTTGTGGCATCGATTGTTCTGATGCTTATCGCCCTTACCATGAGCATCAGGTATTTCACGAGAAACGGCATGATTTCTCCGAGATTTGGACTATTGCGCAACATCATCCATATATGCCTGCTTACAAGCTGGGGTATTTCTATACACCTGCGCATCATTCAGACCCAGGTACGACGGTATCTGCTGACCATTGCCTTTATGATGGCCTCCTGGATGCTACTCAAAATAGTAAATTATTCTCTGGACAGTATGGACGTGAATCGCCTGCTCTGGTATCTCTATTATATTCCGATGCTTTTCATCCCGACCGCTGCGCTATTTATAAGCATGTCGCTGGGCAAGGCGGAGAATTACCAGCTTCCGCAATGGACAAAGCTTCTCTACATACCTACGGTGAGCCTTTTTCTGCTAGTATTTACAAATGACCTGCACTGCTTTGTTTTTTCATTTCCTTCCGGCATAATGACTCCCGTAAGCTATCGGCACGAGCTGGGATATTATATTGTTTTGGGATGGATTTTCCTATGCGCTCTGGCATCGCTTGCTATGATGATCATAAAATGCCGCATCCCTTACAGCAGGACTTTCCTCGTTGCGCCGCTTATTCCTCTTGGACTGTCTCTGATATATACTATCGCCTATATACGCAACATTCCCTGGGTTTTGCTGCTGGCAGGCGACATGACCATTACACATTGCCTTCTAATCGCCGCCGTTTTTGAAGCCTGCATCCAATGCGGCCTGATTCACTCAAACATCGGCTACCGCGAGCTTTTTGAGGCTACGACACTCCCCATTCAGGTTACGAATACAGACTTTTCTCTGAAGCACAGCTCCGCCGCAATGCAAAAGCCTCTGCCGCAAAGTATGCTCAGACAGATGAAGGCGGACAGTATAAATTTAGACAGCGATACCCTTTTAAAGCGCTATGTATTGCGCGACGCTTATGTCTTCTGGGAAGAAGATATCTCCGAGCTGAACCGGCTTGAGGCGGCTCTGGAACAGACTCGAGACGAATTGCGTGAGATGGGCGATGTCCTGGCCGCCGAAAATGCGCAGCAGGAAAAATTGCTTCGCCTATCAGAAGAAAATCGCCTTTACGACATGATGGTATCTCAAACCGCAAGCCAGCTTGCAATGCTGAGGGCTCGCCTGAAAGGAATACGAGAGGCAGAGGATCCTGCTATAGCAAAAAAACTCCTTGGACAGGCCATCATCATCGGAACCTATATAAAACGCCGAAACAACATGATTTTTGTCGGCGCGCAGCAGGGCAGAATCTCCGCACAGGAGCTAGCCCTGTGCTTCAATGAAACCATAGAAAATTTGAGCCTGTACGGTGTAGAATGCAGAGCTCTCTTAGACGGAAACGCGCCATTTACAATGGAGCAGGCGACGCAAATCTACGACCTATTCGAAGAGGTCATAGAGACAGAACTCGAATCGCTGGATTCCCTCCTGCTTTCGGTCGAAGCTGCCGGAAGTAATGAAAGCAAAGCCTTTGGAGCAGATACCGATGAAATTGAAGTCAATATCTGTATCTCCGGCAAGGAATCTCTTTGCAAGCTAAAGGACGACTTCCCCGGCACGGAATGGACACAGGATGACGACGGTCTGCAATATATCACACAAAAACTGGTAAATCAGGGAGGGAAATAAAGGCCCATGGATAAAATAAAAGCGAGCTTTGACAGCTTGCCCGTCGCGGTCTGCTTTTTTGACGTAAACGGCGTGGTTCGTCTCGTAAATCATCGCATGCTCAGCATCATGAGCTTCTTGCGAGATGATAGCATACAGATGCTTACAGAAATGGAAACTGCGCTGAGCGCTCCGCCTCCGGGAGTTTCCTGCCTGAATTCCAGGCTCCAGATCTATGCTTTTCCGGATGGCAAGGCACTGCGCTTTGCACGCGAAAAAATTACGACAAAAGAAGGCCATCAATACACACAGATCTCTGCTACGGATGTGACAGAGCTGATGAAGCGTCAGGCCAAGCTCAAGGAAGAAAGCGCAAAGCTTGCGGAGGTCAATGACAGACTGCGAAAGCTTTTCGAGAAGATGCCTGAAATTATCCGAGAGGAAGAGACCCTTGAAATGAAGCTGCGCGTACATGATGACATCGGACACAGCATACTCACAGCACGGCGCGCCCTGCTCCACCAGACAGGAATGAATGAGATCCGGGCAAGTGCGGCCTTGTGGGAGCAGGCTGTCGCCATGCTCTATCGTTCCAATCAGCTGCGTGAGGACTCCGATCCTCTGGAAACGGCGGTTCGCAAAGCGCGCGAGATGGGAGTTTCGGTGCTGAGCGAAGGAAAGGCCCCCACTTTGGAAAGAAATCGTGCATTGACCGCGCTAGCCATAAGTGAATGCGCATCGAATTGCGTGCGCCACGCCGACGGCACGGAGATATACGCGCGTTTCCGCCAAAACAAAGAATATGAGATACTCGTACTGACAAATAGCGGCATTCCGCCGAAAAAAGAAATTCAGGAAGGCGGCGGTCTTTCCATGCTGCGACGCCGCATAGAGGATGCAGCCGGCAAAATGGAGATTCAAAGCATCCCGCAATTTAAGCTTATTATTGAATTACCGATCGATATGTCGAAAAAGGAGGTGACAGAGCATGAGAGTGATGATCGTTGAGGACCAGCCCATGATACGCGGTCTTTTGGAAAGCTATTTCAGCGCGGAAGACGGGCATCAGGTAGTCGCATCCATACCCGGTGCAAAGCAGGCAGTTGAAATTTGCAAAATCACTGCGGTCGACCTTATTTTGATGGATGTACAGACGCAAGACAGGGAAAACGGACTGACTGCTGTCAGAGAAATCAAGACCTTTTGTTCCAAAACAAAGATTGTTGTCGTGACCTCTCTTGTCGATTTTGCGGTTTTAGAGGAGGCCAAAGCCTCAGGAGCGGATAGCCTCTGGTATAAGGATTCTTCAAAAACGCGTCTTATGGAGGTTGTAGGCCAGACAATGGAGGGCGAGCATATCTTCCCCGATGCGCCTCCGCCTGTCACGATAGGGATGGCAAAAAGCACGGAATTTACGAAAACAGAGCTTAAGGTTTTGCGCTATCTGCTGCGGGGTATGTCCTATACGCGCATCGCGGCAGAGATGGGTGTCGAGATGTCCACAGTCAAATTCCACGTAACAAATATGCTGCAAAAAACCGGGCTAAAAAACAAGCTACAGCTTGCGCTTGCTGTCAGCGAGGTAAAGCTTATAGCCGATTTAGGAGATGATTGATTTATGAATACACAGATTTTAAAAATATATACGGACGGAGGCTGCTCCGGCAATCAAAGCGATGAAAATCTCGGAGGCTGGGGCGCTATTTTGGAATATGGCGAGCACAAAAAAGAGCTCTACGGCAGCGAGGCAAATACCACAAACAATCGCATGGAAATGACCGCGCTGCTTTCAGCTCTCAGGGCTCTCAAAAGAGATAATCAATATATTCAGGTTTTTTCCGACAGCTCCTACCTTATGGACTGCTTTCGCCAGGGCTGGTATAAAAACTGGCAGAAAAACGGCTGGAAGACAGCTGCCAAAAAGCCTGTCGAAAACAGGGATCTCTGGGAGCAGCTCCTTGCCGAGACCGCAAAGCACCATATAGAATTCTACCGCGTAAAGGGCCACGTAAACCTCGAAAGCCCCTCCGTAAATACAGGCGCACTCTACGCAAAATTCAAAGAGTGGAACGGCCCGGACTTCAGCCTTGATGATTTCAAATACATCACCGAGATGAACAACCGCGCCGATGCCCTCGCAAATATCGGAATCGACGAGCTGCGCTGATTACTCCACGCTCACAAGCATTCCGTCAGTATATGTCGTATCCGGCGCCAAAACCACCCGCTGCCCCTCCGCAAGGCCGCTTACAATCTCCACATAGCGCTCGCTCTCAAGGCCGACTTCTACCAGCTTCTTTTCAAGCTTGCTCTCGTCATTTATCACAAATACATAGCTTTCACCGCTACCCGCATCTTCCAAAACCGCATCGATAGGCACAGCAAGCACGCCCTTGCGCTTGTCGATTAGAATCGTAGCCTTTGCAGTCACACCGGCTATGAGGTAGGAGTCTCCCTTGTCGATGTCAATTGTTACAGGAATTACCATGCTGCTTGAGCCGGCCTCCTTTGCCTCGCCCGTCGGTGAAATATGAGATACAATGCCGGAGACTGTGCCGTTTCCAAGCACCTCCGCAGTGATTGTCGCGCTCTGCCCAAGCTTTATCTTGCTTATATCATACTCGCTGACCTTGACCTCCATTTGCAAATTATCGAGATTTTCAATCACAAAGGCCGGTGCGCTTATATTGCTGCTCCCAAGCTTTCCTTCTGTGGTATTGACCTCCGTCACAGTCCCCGATATCGGGCTCTTTATGCTGTAATCATCGCTCTTCTGCAATGCCTGCAGACTGAGCCTTGCCGATTCATATGCAGTCTCTGCCTTCAAATATTCTTCCTTTGCTATAGCGCCTTCTTCATACAGCGTCTTTGAAGTCTCGCAAGTCCGCTGCGCGTCAGAAAGCGCGAGCTCTGCCTGTGCTATAGCATCGGATACGTCGTCGGCCTCCAGGCTCGCCAATACCTGTCCTGCCGTCACGGTATCGCCTTCTTCCACAAGCACTGCCGTCACCTTGTTTTGTGAGGACGAATATACGTCAGCAGAATCCGAGCCCTTGACCGTGCCCTTTATTGTGACTGTCTGCTCAATATCCATTCTTTCTACGCTGCACGCGTTTGCGGAAACGGCGCTTGCTCCCGCGCCGCCCAGTACAAGCTTCGCCGCCGCAGTTGCCACTACAAGGACCGCAAGCACTGCAATTATCACTATTTTCTTCTTTGATTTTTTCTTTTTGGTATCGCTCATTTTTTCTACCCTCGCTCCATACCCTTTCTTTTGCGCATATCTACGCTTTTTTTCTCTATTCTTCGAATTTTAGACACAACAAAATGCAGCGTTGCATTTTTGTGTCCAAAGCTCGCCCGCTGCTTATATTTATTCCCATATATGGATTATCACAAAGCTTGGCTCCCGTCAATAGAAAAATAGGGAAAATGCGCACATTTTCCCTATTTTTGTTTCTTTTTATTTGCTTTTTTTGAGTATAGGAGTCAGAACCTTTGCTATTTCTTCGACGCTCACAGGCTTTGAGATGTGCCCGTTCATACCTACCTCAAGGGCCTTCTTTTTATCCTCGTCAAAGGCATTTGCAGTCATGGCTACGATAGGTATAGCGGCTTTGGCCGTATCCGAAAAGCGCCGTATTTTCTTTGTGGCGTCATATCCGTTGAGATTTGGCATTTGTATGTCCATAAGCACGAGATCGTAGTATCCAGCTTCATGACTCTGTATCATGCGGACGCACTCGACACCATCCGGCACCATATCTATAATCGCCCCTAAATTTTCCAAAATAGACGTTGTAATCTCCGCATTGAGCTCATTATCCTCTGCAACCAGGATACGCCTGCCTTCAAGATTGATTTCTTTACTGTGTTCAATCTCTTGCTCCGCCTTTAGGAATTTTTCAGGATTCTCTATTATGCGCAGCTTGAAGCTCATCGTAAAGGTGCTTCCTTTGCCAAGCTCGCTTTGGACAGTGACCGTGCCGCCCATAAGCTCCGTCAGCTTCTTTACGATAGACATGCCAAGCCCCGTACCCATGACCTTGCTCTCTGTGGAATTGCGTTCTCTTGCAAAGATTTCGAAGATATGCTTTTGGAATTCCTCTGACATACCTATGCCCGTATCTGCCACCACAAAATTATATATAGCCTGCCCCGCAACATCACAAGGCTTTTCCTGTACGGATATTTGTATTGTCCCGCCTTCAGGTGTATATTTGATGGCATTTGATACAATATTCAGGAGTATCTCTCTCAGCTTATATCTGTCAGCATAGACATATCTATGCTCCACATCGATCTTATTGATCATATTGAGCTTCTTTTTCGCGGCTTCATTTTCAAAGATGACATGGAACTTTCCGCTTTCGAGGTCCACAAAGTCCTCATTCAAGGTCTCATTGCCGCTGTCAATACGAGCTACTTCCAGAACATTATTGATAAGCCCGAGCAGGTACTCGCCCGAAAGCTTGGTTTTTGCGATATATTCACTAAGCTTATCCGGCTTGTCGATATCCCTTGCCATAAGCTCATTGAAACCAAGCACGGCATTCATCGGAGTACGGATATCATGAGACATATTGAAGAGGAACATACTCTTTGCCAAATTGGCCTCCTCCGCCTCACGCTTCAATTCCTCCTTTATCGCAAGCTCCTTCCTTTGCTTGCGGATATAAGCTACCAGCAAGACTATGGCCAAAGTGGTCAAACACGCGCTTACAATAATTATCTCGCTTTGAAACTCCTTTAAGAAACCCTGCACATCGTATGAATTCATACTGTCTACATATTTGTATGAGCAATCATATCCATAGGATGAGCCCAAGACCTTTAGACCTCTATTGACAAGCATCAGAAGCGCTCTATTACCTTGAGCGACGCCAAAGCACTTTCCCGTACCTTCGCCGAGCTGCACATATGACAGACCCTCATAATCCGGATTATCCGTGACCACCTGCACACGCAAGGCGTCCATTATGGTGCCGTCTACTTCACCCGCAAGTATCGCCTTTAGGCACTCATCGATCGAAGGGTAATAGATTATCTCCACATCCGGATATAATTGCCTTGTATAATCGTCCTGAAGTATGTTATTTCCATTGACTGCCAGGGTCTTGATATCTTCCTTCTCACAAATAGTCTTGTAGAAGAGAGCGCCCCTGTCGGTGATAACCTCAGAAGACGCGCTTATACCGTCCTGCTCAAGTCTCCATTGGTCACTGTCCACCGGAAAAGCTATATCTATTTCATCAGAATCAAGTGCAGCTACTATATCCGGATAGCCCTTATATGCAACATATTCAATTTCAGGAATCGTATCCAGGTACAGCGAGTCAAAAACAGCATTGATTACATCCGTCCCAAGGCCGGTCGCTTGTCCATCATCGCCGGTGGCAGAATATGGAAGGTAATTTTCCATATATCCTACCCTTATCACCGGATGCTCCGCAAGCCAATTTTTCTCCTCATCAGTCACCGTTTTGGCCGTACGTGCTGTGCCATAATTGTTGTATTGCAAATTTTGCAATACGTAGGGATCCACGGAGTTCATATTTGCGATTGCCTCGTTGAGCTCCTCAAGCAAGTCAGGCTTGTAGCGATTGACCGCCAAATAATATGGCTCCTCTCCAAGCTCCACAATAGCGCTTATCCATTCTTGATTCGACGCGCTGTCCAGCGTACTCGTCACAAGGTCTATCTCTCCGTTTTCAAAGGCCTCATCCATGGCAGAAAAGCCTTCATAATATACCATCTCAGCCTCGATGCCATTTCTCTCAAACCAGGTTTGAACCAAATCCGACATGCGAGTATTTTTTACAAGACCAACTTTTTTTCCTTCAAAGGAAGCCGGATCCTTTACATTTATAGAAGAATCTTTGGCATGCTTATACAGATAGTATTTATCCGTGCCCATAGGTGAATTCGGGAAAAGGAAAAGACTATCACGCTCAGCTGTGGCGGAGATTCCTGCCATAAAATCAATCTCTCCACGGCACAGCATATCATAAAGCTCCGGCCACTGGCCATACACGTATTCGTATTCCCAATTTGCATAATCCGAGAGCTTTCTCAAGTAGTCATATGCATATCCGCTCTTGCGCTCCGTATCACTGCTGCCTTTCTGAAATAATTCACTCTCATACCAGCCGACACGCACCACTCTTTTCTCTCTTCCTTCTTCCGTATCCGCATAAGCAGATGTCGGTAATATAAGCGCGAGCACAAGAATTACACAAAGCAAAGAGCTTAATAGTCTGAATTTGAACGCTCTTGTGTCACCTGCAGAATTATCCTGCACGACTCTCCCCTCCTATTACATTTTTTTACTTATCAATTTATTATACCCATGATTTTAATTGTTTGCGGTGATAACTATTATTATATAACGTAAAACGCAATGCTTCAATGTGTTTTTTTGTTTGGAAAGGGTGAGAAAAGGAATGCCGAATAGCATTGACATTCATTGATTTTGCATTATAATTAAAGTTGAATGTTTTATCCCATTCAATCTAAAATTTACCGGCAGATTTCACATGACTGGTCTTTGTTTGCATCATCACAACGAATCTGCTGTAGAGTTATAAAGAGGGAGATATGACCATGGACAACAAAGACACAAAAAACAACATGAAAAAAGCCATGCAAGAAATGTTTGGCGTAGGTGGCGGTGACAGCGCAAAGCCTGCTCAGCCTGCCGAAAAACAAGCGGCACCGGTAAACGAAAAGCCTGCACAGACTGCCGCAGTTTCCGCAAAAAAACCTGCGGCTCCTGCTCAGCCTGTCGTAGCGGCAGCACCCGCAGACGCAAAGCACCCTGCAAGCTACCTCGCGCCGGGCTCAACTTTTGAGGGCAATCTGAAGACAAAGGGCGATGTGGAGATCGCCGGTGAATTCAAAGGCGATGTAGTCTCCGATGGCAAAGTTTTGCTTCGCTCAAATATCGAAAGCAATATCACAGCTGAGAGCGTAGCGCTTTCCAGCTGCACACTCACAGGCAATATCAATGCAAAAGGCGCTGTCATTGTCAGCGAGGATTCAAATGTAATCGGCAATATCACAGCTAAATCTCTGCAATGCGCCGGCACGATAAATGGCGACATCAAGGTTTCAGGAAATACGCAGATAGACACAAATGCAAAGGTAAATGGCGGTATCGTCACCAGCACAATCGCTGTGGCCGCGGGAGCTCTCCTCAACGGAAGCGTAGAGATGAAGAGCGCAGCTAATGCGGAGGTAAAAGCTTGATGAATCCTCAAGAAGAGTCACAGCTCTACAGCGAGCCTGCCTTAGATTCCTCCGCAGGAAGCGAATTCGACGCAAATTCCGCGGCGCAGAGCGAAGGCTATATCGGCAGTGTCTTGTTTTTTAAGCACGTCATCTTTGCGGTGACTCTTTTACTAATCATTGTGCCTACTATTTTTTCGATTTATTTCGGAGTACAGGTGCACAGCCTGCGCAAGCAGCTTGCTCTTGAAAATCCGGTTGCATCTACGGATGAAAATCCCGGTGAAAGTTCCGAAGGAGGCGAGGCTGCATCCGATGGTGAGTCTTCTGATTCTGCCGCGGAAACTGCCGAGGTTCCCGACTACACAAAGCTCTACCCGGAGCTGTACGCGGACGATTCCAAGCGCGGCACAGAGCAGACCGAAAATTGCGTCTATCTGACCTTCGATGACGGACCATCCTCGCGCACGGATGAGATTCTCGATATTTTGAAAAGCTATGGTGTAAAGGCCACTTTTTTCGTAATAGCGGCGGATGACGAGGAAGACATAGCAAGGATGAAGCGGATAGTGGATGAGGGACATACCCTCGCTGTCCACACATTTTCGCATGACTACAATATGATATACAGCTCTGTAGAGGCCTACCTCGATGACTTCAATAATATGTACAATCAGATTTATGAAGTGACCGGTGTCAAGCCTCAGATTTTCAGATTCCCCGGCGGCAGTATAAATGGCTACAATGGAGCGATTTATGAGCAGCTCATAGCGGAGATGACAAGGCGCGGCTTTGTATATTTTGACTGGAATGTCGGTTCGGGAGACGCGGCGTCCTCGAGTCTGGCATCTTCTGCGACTATTTCCTCAAATTCCCTGAGCGGAATGGGCAAAAGTCGTCCTATTATACTTATGCACGACAGCAATGTAAAGACCACGACGGTGGAGGCTCTGCCTTCCATTATCATGGGTTATGCAAATGCGGGCTACAAATTTGCCGGGCTTTCAGAAGCGGTTCCGGCTGTGACATTCGGATACAAAAAATAGCCCGATAGTCGTCACGTTTTGTATTTAAAGGCTTCAAAACACAAGGGTTTTTCTGTAATATATTTTTTATAGACACAAAAGACCGGAACTTACGCGGTTCCGGTCTTTTGCTTTTCTATATTTATGCTTTTTTCGGTCGTGATTTTTTCTGCCTATCTTAGGCTCATTTCAGGATATATCCCTTGGTATTCAGAAACGCGTTCAAATTGTCATACGCAGCCAAAATCTTTTTTGCGTATGCAGTGGAATGCGTGCCTCTGTTTACCTTTGCTGAGCCCTGATTGTAGGCTGACAAAGCGAGCGTGAGATTGCCATTATATGCCGTGATTCTCTGGCCGATATAATAGGCTCCCAGGTCGATATTTGTCTTGGCATCATACAGTTTGGAAGCAGATACTCCCATACCGCGCGCCGTACTTGGCATTATCTGCATGAGTCCGCGCGAACCGCCTCGAGCCGTCGCGCTTACATTAAACCTACTCTCCTTCTGAGCTATAGCCATGAGCAGCTTCTCATCAACGCCATTCATGCTCGCAGCTCTTTTAAACAGGAATACAAGCTCCTGCGCATTTGTAGTAGATACATTGCTATTGTAGGTCTGAATAAAGCACACCAGCCCCTTATTGTAAAGGATCTCGGCTTCGTCACGATAGCTCTTCGCCGAAACGCTGCTATCTGTACTCAGGCAAATGCCATAATAAGGATCAAAATGCAAATCCCAATCGAATAATTCGCTATTTGCGAACACTCTCATCGGCAAGTAATAATAATTGCCGTTTTTCAGAACCGGAAGCCCGCCCAGGTCCAGCTCTTCACAAAGCTCCTGCGCACTTTCCAGTGTCTCGCTATCCACAGTGTCGACTGCCTCTATAGCGGAATTTTCTGCTGCTGTCATGTTTTCTTCCGTAGCTTGCCCCGCAGCATAGGCTACTACCTTGATGTCAGAAACCACCTTGACCTTTTGGTCTTTTGCATCGCACTTATACCAATTATTGGTGAGCTGCTTTTGTGTAGATTTGGTCTTTGTGAGTTTCAATGTGCGGCTGTCTCCATCCATTTCCACAGTGACCCCGCAAATCTTGCATATGTCATCTGTCAATGGAATGTAAGTCGTATTGTTATACATGAAGAAAGGATATTGCAAATTGTAATTTACAATCTTTTCTCCGTTGATAACTAAGTTTTTAAGAAAAAATTCTCCTTGAACGTCTTCGTCAGCATAAATAGAAATTGATGAGAAAATCAGGATGGTCAAAATCAGCCACACACGAATAAGCTTTCTTGCCATTTTGTTTCTCCTTCATTTTCTTTATCTTTCTTTGTAAAAGACTTGTCTATTTTACCACTTTTCTAGCAAAAAGTACAGCTTTTCGAGATTATTCAGAAAATTCCAACAAAATAGGAACGTCGATTTCTCAACGTTCC